>JBAYZM010000206.1:0-4673 GCA_041672515.1 Arcobacteraceae bacterium | reverse complement strand
AAATCAATTTAGCCCAACGAATACCATTTATGCCAAAATGCCTTACGATAAAGCCACTTTTTTATTGGCGTATGAAGTCAAAGCTTTAGGTTTAGACGCGTTGATTTATTGTCATACAAAACCTTCAAACGATGCCATAAAAGTGGGTTATGTGGATAAACGTATTTTTATTATTGAAGGAAACAGTGGGTTATTTCCTAAATATGACTGCACTGAACAAAAAGTGTTTGAAAGCTCAAAAGAGTATTTTGATTTTCACGGAAATGTTTTTAAAGCGGTGTTAAGTCAATACAATAAACGCACTTCTTCAAGCATTGGGATTTATTTTACCACTCAAAACAACAACAGCGAAATCGCCATTTACACGCCAAAACACGGTAAAAAAACAATTGTATTGGTGCCTAATATTTATTTGAATTTAGCCACAAACTTAGAAGAAATCAGCCAAATCGATGAAAATACCCCACGGTTAATAGAAAACTACAAAAAGAAATTTCCACAGCTCTTTGAAAACATCAATTTAGTTTTCAAAGATTCTCACGGCTTTGAGTCGATTATTAATCTGATTGCTTATTTTTTAGGCATTAAAAACAGCGCCGAGTTTGAAGCATTGGCATTTAATTACAGTGCTAAAAGTGGTATTAACATTGATATGAAAGTCGTAAAAATTGAGGGTGTCAACTACTTGGATTATCGAAGAGTCGTACAAAGTATCATGAGCTATAAGCTAGCAGGCGTACCCAATGATTTACTGGCATTTTCATTTTTTGAAAGTTTGAGTGAGTTTATTGGCAATACCGTCACCCAACTTAAAGATGAGTTTGAGACCAATGATGTCGTGCTATGTGGCAATATGTTTGCCAATACTACACTGCTTGAAAAAACCTATAAAGCACTGAATAAAACCTTTAATGTCATCATTCCTAAAGAGTATCCTTTGGATTATAATGAGTGAGTAGTTAATGGTAAGTGGTAAGTGGTGAGTGGTGAGTGGTGAGTGGTGAGTGGTGAGTGGTGGCAATTAGACGCAAGTGTGGCAGAACTTTTGAAAGTACAGATGAATTTTTCATAAACGAGTGTCTGAAAGTTTTGTTTAAAGTCAAAAATTGCTACAATTTAGGTACATTACTTGGTGAAATTAGAATGAGAAAGCAACTTCAGCGATAAAATTTTATGATTAAAAAAAGGTATTCATGTATAAAGTAATGATAATAGAAGACGAACCTCTCATTGCTTTGGATTTGACAAAAATTTTAGAAAGAAAAAGTTTTGAAGTTACGGGTCATGCGGGGAATTTTGAAGATGCTTATATGCTTTTTAATACCCACAAACCTGATATTGTACTCAGTGACATTAAACTTGAAAACAATGAATCAGGCATAGAAGTTGTTAAAAAATTAAAAAAAATAAATGACTTTTGTGTCATATATCTGACCTCTTATGGCGATGATGAAATGGTTGAAAAAGCACTGCAGACCAATCCGGTTGCATATATTACAAAACCTTTTAAAGAGAGTGACTTAAATGCTTCTTTGAAACTGGCTTCATCATCGATTAAAGTTGAAAATTATCACTTTGATTATTGTTACAACAAAGAAACCCAGACACTGTTTTATAAAAATGAACAGATTATTTTATCCAAACAAGAATCCGAACTTTTCCATATTTGCTATTTAAGCAAAGGCTTTTTTGTTTCCATGCATACCATTGAGTACTATATTTGGGGCGAAGAGTATGTGAATGACTCTACTAGAAGAGGGTTGATTTATCGTTTGAAAAAAAAGCTCAACCATACGATTTTTGAGTACTCCAGTGGACTTGGTTGTAAAGTTGATGGGATAGCATGAGAAGTCTCTTTTTTATTTTTCTTATGACTTTTCATCTTTTTGCTGATATATCGATTGAGGAAAAAAAAGCCCAACTGGGACTTTCACAAGAAGAACAACAGTGGCTTCTTGAGCATCCTCATATTATCGTTGGGATGGACCCTTTGTATGCCCCTTATGAGTGGATGGATGAAAAGGGGAACTACATAGGAGTAGTAGTCGATTATATGCATGAGCTTGAAAAGATACTGGGCATTCGTTTTGAGATACTTAAAAACAAATCATGGGAAGAGTTACTCACTCTTGCACAAAAAGGTGAGATAGATATGCTAACAAGCACTGTCCAAACGCCTGAACGTTCAAAATATCTTACCTTTAGTGAATCCTATCACAGTGCACCTACTATTATTATTGACAATGCAAAAGGTGCTTTTGTGGGAAGTTTAAAACAGCTTTCAAACAAACGAGTGGTCGTTGAAAAAGGCTATTTTATGGAAGAGTTTATAAGAAATAAATACCCCCATATTAAGCTTATAGCAGCTTCTAATACCAAAGAAGCTTTAGAAATGGTCGCAGAGGATAAAGTCGATGCCTATGTGGGTGATGCAAATCTTGCAGATTTTGTTATGCGAAAAAACCATCTTGACACGCTGCGTTTTTCAGGACAAACAGAGTATGTCAGCCATCAAGCATTTGCGTTAACTAAAGGCAATGAACCCTTAGCGGCAATTTTGACAAAAGCAATGGCAACCATACCAAAAGAAGAGTTTGATGCCATATTTCATTATTGGTTGAGTATTGATCATGGTATCAGCACACAGACTTTTGTAAAATATGCGCTTTTATTTATTTTCGTACTGGCATTGGTTGGTTATTGGATTTATCTGTTACAACGAGAAATAGCGCATCGAAAAGATGTTGAGAAAAAACTCAAAGCCAGTGAAACGCTTTATCGTGAGCTTACAGAAGATGTCACCGATGTGATTTGGAAAGCTGACACTCATCATATTTTAACCTACTTAAGTCCCAGTGTTGAAGAAAAATTGGGCTTTAAACCCGAAGAGTTAGTAGGGCGTCATGTGTTTGAAATGTTTACACCCCAAGGAATCGCCATTGTTATGGAGCGAATCAAACAACGACAAGAAAACCAAGAAAAAGCTGCACATGATGTTCACTCGATATTTGAAGTGCAACACAAGTGTAAAGATGGTTCATATATTTGGGGTGAAGTGGTTTCAAAAGCGGTCTATGATAAAAATAAAAATATTATAGGCTACCACGGTATTACCAGAGATACTACCATGCGAAAAGAGATGGAGAGAGAAAAAGAGTTGTTGTATCAAGAGTTAGACCACCGAGTTAAAAATAACCTTCAAGTTATCGCAAGTATTGTCTCTTTGCACTCTTCACAAGAGGATACATCAAAATCGCTTGAAGATATTTACAACACCATATCTGCGATTGCTTTAGCTCACGACAAGCTTCATCAAGATGTATCACACAAAACTTTAGAGATACAACAGTATGTGACGGCTCTTTTAGACAACCTTCTTGCCAGTTCTGTTTTAGAGATACAAAAAGAGGTATATTCCCCTCAAATCTATTTGAAAGCCTCTCATTCGATTACGCTTGGTATTATTGTGAATGAATTTGTCAGTAACTCTATTAAATATGCTTTTGAGGGAATACGTTCACCCAAAATCGGCATCAACATGACTCAAAACAAAGAGTTCATAGATGTCTTAATCTCAGACAATGGCATAGGCTTTAAAAAGCAAAAAGAGAGTTTGGGTATTGGAATAGAGATTATTACAACTCTGGTAAAAAGCAAATTTAAAACCGATGTGACATTTTTTCATAACAATGGTACATCAATATCTTTCAAAATTCCTTTAAAATAAGCTATTTTTAAGTTTCATCAAACGCCCTTCAAACACTTATTTGTTACAGTATTGACAATAAATGTTTTAAAAGGAATTTAAAATGAAATATTGCCCAGAATACAGCTCACGATTTCGTATCTTAAAAGGTGGAAAAATCAGCTTAGTGGTATCGGCACTTTTGGGAAGTGTTACACTGAGCTTTGCAGCCCCAAGTGGAGGAGTAGTTACAAGTGGAAGTGCGACGATAAACCAAAGTGGAAAAATAACCAATATCAACCAATCCACACAAAAAGCTTCCATCAATTGGCAAAAGTTTAATGTAGCTTTAGATGAAACAGTTAACTTCAATCAACCCAATGTCAACTCAATTACTTTAAACCGAGTCGTAGGAAATGAAAGAAGTGTTATAAACGGTGCTTTAAATGCCAATGGTCAAGTGTGGATACTCAACTCAAATGGAGTACTGTTTGGAAAAAATGCCAGTATTAATACTGCAGGACTTCTAGCAACGACCAAAGAACTCTCCGACCAAGACTTTAATAAAGGAAACTACAACTTCAAAGGCTCTTCAACTGAATCGGTTATAAATCTAGGGGAAATTGATATTTCAAACTCTGGCTATGCCATCCTTTTAGCTAACAGTGTTTCCAATGAAGGAACCATAAAAGCAGTTAAAGGAAGTGTAAGACTCATTGGAGCCAATGAAGTTACGATTAATCTCAATGGAAACTCAATCCTAGATTTAACAGTCAATAAAGGGGTACTTGATGCTCTTGTGGAAAATAAAGGAGCTATCTATGCCGATGGTGGGCAAGTTTATCTTACCACCAACGCTGTGAATGAACTTTTAAAAGGTGTGGTCAATAACACAGGAATCATAGAAGCCAAATCGCTTGATGATACGATGGGGAAGATTGTGTTATTTGCGCATGGGGGAAGTGCCAAAATTGATGGCACACTTGAT
>JBAYZM010000205.1:0-4690 GCA_041672515.1 Arcobacteraceae bacterium | reverse complement strand
TTAGAAACAATCAAATTTTCACCAAAATGCGCCACCTCATCGTAGGCAAAATGGGTTTGGCACAAGGCATTAATCGTTTCATAGGTTTTTGTATCAATACAAAACAGCGCTTTATTTTCCCCACCATGATGTTCCAAATCCGCTTGGGCATCGCTGTTAAACCCTGTTTTGGTTAAATACGCTTTAGCCACAGGCTGTTTTTTCATGCCCGTGACCAACTCTTTTCTGGCGCTGTTAGGCAAAGGAGTTGTCGTCACTTGCCCTACTTTTAGATATAAAACTTCTGATACTACTTTATTCATGTTGTGCCTTTATTTTTCGATAGATTATCTATTTACTTGACTTAAAACTTCTTTTAGTCCATAAGAAATGGAATTTATAATTTCTATTTTACTGTTATATTTATCATACTCAAACAATGATTTTATATCATTTGTTCTAATTAAAAATGCTTTTTTAGAGTTTTTCACTTCCACAGCTTTTTGTAATTGTTTTATAGCTTCCTCTAATGTTTCATTCTCTTTTTGAATACGAACTAATATTGGACTATTTTGGTAGGTTTCTTTTAATATTGCATCTATTCCATTATTTCTTTGAACAGGAATATATTCTGTATCATGTAAAAATTTTTCGACTAAAATATCAACATTGTTATAAGATTCTTTACCTTTTTTTAACAAAGTAGATTCACTTTTGATTGGCTTATTTAATCTTGAATTTGTCAAATTAACTGCATCTTGCGAAATATCCATACCTATTACTTTTCTATTATTTAATTTTCCTGCAACTAAAGTTGTCCCACTTCCACAAAATGGGTCAAGAATTACATCTCCTTCTTCTGATGCAATTTCAATAATTCTTTCTAATAATAAAATTGGTTTTTGTGTAGGGTAACCAACTCTCTCATTTGCTTTAGGATTGAGATAAGGTATTTCCCAAACATCATTTAAAGGAACACCTTTTTTAATATCACTATTGATAGTATTCCCATCTAAATCTCTTGCATATATAGTTTTACCATTATTATCTCTAACTCTTTTTTGTAAAATCTGGTCTATATTAGTAGTTTTAGAATAATCATTATAAATAGTTTTAAATTTGAAATCCTGAGTTTTTGAATAAAAATAAATAGTTTGGTGAGAAGATAACAATCCTTTTTTTGAATTAGACCACCTTTTATAATACCAAATAATTTCAGACTGGAATTGTTTTAAACCAAAAATATCATCTAATAAAGTTTTGATAATATGAGTAGAGTTTTTATCACAATGAACAAAAATACTCCCTGTGTTTTTAAGTACTCTTTTTAATTCCATTAATCTATAATATAAAAATTCAGCATATTCTTCATTATTTTTCCAAATATCTTTGTATGAAAATTCTTTATTTCCATCCCTTGTTTTTAATTTTTGTACTGTGTTTGTAAAAAAAGGAGGGTCTAGATATATCAAATCTATACTATTCTCATCAAATTCTTTTAGAAGTTCTAAACAATCACCATGTAAAACTTTTTCCAATTTTATACTCCAATAGTTTCTTTAGCAATTTTTTCTAAAATAGCTTTCAAATCAATACCCGTTCTATGTTTGACATATTGCCAAGCCTTATCACCATGATAATATTCTCCACCCATTCCTTTATAGAGAGTTTCTAATGTACTTTGTATTTTTATAGCTTGTTCACGATTTGGATAATAAAACATCACTCTAATAGGTTTATAACCTACGGCATGAATAACTTTAATTCTTGTATGCTCTTTTGTAATATGGTCTCCATCTGTTGTGGCATCTCTCCATTTGATTTCAATCGCATTATTTCCTTCTAAACAATCAATTTCAAAAGTTTTTGGTCGTAAACCTAAAGTATTTGTTATTTTCGTTGTAGCAGATTGTGGAAATTTATCTAAAAAACATAGTTTCGTTGCTTCTTCTAAAAATGAACCTGCATATTTGTATAAAAATCGACCTTTATTCTGATATAAATCAATCAAATGACCTTCTTGATTTGTTATTCCTAAAACTTTATAAATCATATAGTGAGATTTATCATCACTTTTCATTTCTTCCACTCTATTATCAATTTGACTTTTTAAATTGTCTGCATATTTTTTTGCTAACTTTTTTATTTTTTCTTCTATAATCATAAAACTTTTCCCTTTATGCTCTAATTTCTTATCTTAAATGTTATGAGTAATTGTAAAATATCATAACCTTGCTATATACTCTGTTAATGATATAAAACTGTATCGTATTTTCCCAATAAAGCACTAAAATATTACAATTTGCAATATTGATTATATTTTAACTTCTATTTTATTTCTTCTGACTCATGGCATTAAAAAACTGTTTGGCGGTTCTGGCACTTTTACTGGCACGTCTTTGAGCAAATTGCAGTGCAAGTTTGTGAAGTTCTTCTTTGTTGTCTTGGTACTCTTTGAAATAGCTGTCCACGACATTTAAATACTCTTGTTGGTTTCCGTGGTAAAAGCCCAACCACAAACCAAAACGGTCACTGAGTGATATTTTTTCTTCGACCGAGTCGCTGTAGTGTATTTCTCCGTTGCTTCCGATTTTTGTGCCGTTGTTATCGCTTTGGTATTCGGTGATTAAATGACGTCGGTTAGACGTAGCGTAGATTTTTATGTTTTTAGGAGTTTGTTCAATGGAACCTTCTAAGATTCGTTTTAACCCTTTGTAGCCCTTTTCACCCTCTTCAAATGACAAGTCATCGCAAAAAATAATAAACTTGTACGGCAATTCTCTGATTTCATCGGCAATTTCGATTAAATCGTCCAAATCATCTCGGTCGATTTCTATAAGCCGTAAACCTTCTTGTTTGTATTCATTTAAAATGGCTTTGATTAAAGAAGATTTCCCCGTACCTCTTGCGCCCCAAAGCAAAACATTGTTTGCGGGTAAATTGTTTAAAAACCGTTGCGTATTTTCCACAATCTCCTCTTTTTGTTTTTCAATGCCAACCAAATCTTCTAAGGTAATTTCATCCAAATATTTGACGGGTTTTAAAGCCTCTTTTTTGGCTCGATAAATGGCAGCGTAGGTGGTTTTCCAATCCATTATTTTAACTCCTCATTTCTTTTTATGTTAAAAATCCCTTTGACAAAATAGTACAACACAATCAAAAAAACCAAAGGCAAAAGAATGGTTTGAAAAACAAACACAATAATTAAATCCACAATATATTCGCTTGAACTCTCTGCAGCTTTTTTATACTCTTCGATTTTTTGGCTGTAATAGTTTGAATTGAATTTTTCAGTGACTTTACTTAAAAATGATTGTTCCTCTTTTTGAGCAATGGTTGCATTGGTGACTTTACTCACCTCTTCTTGCACACCAATAATACTTTTATTGAGCTGTTCAATATTGTATTGAGATTTTACAAAATGTTCATAGGCTATTTCATTGACATAACCCATTAACGGCACAGCAAAACGCAAAAAAACCAACACAATGGTGATTTTAAAAAAAAGCATTCTGAAATTTTCATCATTTTTAAAGCGTACAAATAACCAAAGATTTAAAACCAATAAATTCACCGCCAAAAGCAGATTAAACCAGCCATTGGTTACAAATCCCATAAGAATTTTTTGAATACCAAGGGAAACCATACTGGCAAGCATTATGAGAGAAAACTGTTCAACTAAGTCGTTAATGGGGTCAAGAACTTGCCCAATAGCAACGGTAACTAAAGGCAAATCCAACTCAGTGCCTTGCGCTAAAGAAATAACTGCATTAAGAGCTTTTGCACTTCCAAAGACAATAACGGCTTGCGTAAAAGCTTTGTCAATAAGACTCTTTGCTTGTGCGTCTAATAGAAAAGAAAAGGCAAAAAAGAGTGCAATCATTGAGATAAAGAGTATTAAAAGTTTGTTCCAGTGTGTTTTTAAAAAGTTCATTTTTTCTTCTTTTTATGGATTGAGCTCAAATTATAACCAAACTATGAATAGTTTTTCATTGGAAATTTTGATACAATACCCTCTTTATAAAAAATATTTTACCCCATTTTGAAAGTATGTTATGCCAACCATTAGCTACGAAGATCAAACTAAAATTACCAGGGCTATTATCAAAGCAGCCGTTATGATGTTAGAATATGGAGCAGAGAGCAAACTCATAGAACAAACCAGTCAAAGAATGGGCGCTGCTTTGGGTATGGATTCGGTTGAAATGTCGCTTATTCCCTCGGCTATTGTGTTAAGTACACTCACCCCCAATCAATCCGTAACGACCACCCTCATGGCACATCACAAACCCATTAATATGTCCATTGTGTACGATGTGCAACGCATTTGTATTGATTTGGAAAAAGAACACCATGCCATAGAAACCGTCACAGAACGCTTGGAGAAAATTAACCCCAATTATTACAACCGTTGGTTGGTTATTTTTATGGTGGGATTTTCGTGTGCCTCTTTTGCGTATTTAGCAGGAGCAGATATTGTGGCATTTTTCATTACTTTTTTGGCTTCTTCTGTTGCAATGGCTGTTCGGCAAGAGTTGGCAAAACATAAATTTATCTCGTTGATTATCTTTGCAATTACGGCATTTGTAGCCACAGTTGTTGCCAGTTTATCCTATTTTGAGGGTATCAGTTCAACGCCAAGTATTGCGATTTCTTCAAGTGTTTTATTACTAGTTCCTGGATTTCCTTTTATTAACTCTTTTTTAGATGC
>JBAYZM010000204.1:0-4723 GCA_041672515.1 Arcobacteraceae bacterium | reverse complement strand
TTCTGTTTTTTCAAATAATTTTTTTAAAACAAAAATAGAAAAAGAGTTTGATATGGATAAAAACATCTTACTTTTTGCAAAAGAGTTCAATATTACCGATTTGGCTTTTAGAAATAAATTTAAAGAGACTTTTGGTACAACTCCTAAAAAATGGCAAAATACAAAGAAACTTGAAAAAGCAAAATTATTGCTTGAAACAACAGACTACAATGTTACGCAAGTATGTCAAAAAAGTGGATTTGATAATATTTCTTGGTTTATTCAAGCTTTTAAAAAAGAGTATAAAATTACTCCAAAACAGATAAAAAACAACAAAAATTGACTTTTTTCCAATAGAATTGAATTTCGTTTTTTCATATAATATTTAAAACACAAGGAGAAAAGATGAAAAAAATGTTACTGAGTTTAGGGCTATGTGCTACTTTTATGTTTGCAGATAATTTCACACTAAAAAGCAGTGATTTGCAAGGACAACTTACCCACAAACAAGTTTTTAATGGCTTTGGTTGCAATGGCGAAAATATCTCACCGCAACTTTCTTGGGAAAATGCCCCAAAAGGCACAAAATCTTTTGCAATAACCGTGTATGACCCCGATGCTCCAACGGGTTCGGGTTGGTGGCATTGGGTTGTTTTTGATATTTCAAAAGAGACCTTTGCACTTCCTGCAGGTTTTGGAAACCGTGAATCCAAAGAGGCTGTTCAAAGTCTAACTGATTTTGGGAAAACTGGGTTTGGTGGGGCTTGTCCTCCTGTTGGAGAGAGTGCACATCGATATATTTTTACTGTGCATGCGCTTGATACAGAGACCTTAGCATTGGATAAAAATGCCAATGCCGCTTTGGTTGGCTTTTATTTAAATGCTCACTCTTTGGCAAAAGCTTCTTTAATTTCATATTATGGACGATAAAATGATATAAGTAAAGAAGTGCTAATATGCCATTTTAAAAAACTATAAAGGCAAAGCAGTGTTAGGCTTAGAATCGATTTTATTGTACTGTTTGTTGGGAATTTTTGTGGGTATTGCGGCTGGATTATTGGGAATTGGCGGCGGTATAATTATTGTGCCTTCGCTTACAACCATTTTTTTGATGCAAGGAATGCCCGTGGAAAATGTGGTGCATATTGCATTAGGAACATCGATGGCAACGATTATTGTAACTTCCATTTCGAGTTTACGCGCACACAATAAAAAAGGGGCTGTCCTTTGGGAAGTTGTCAAAATGATAGCGCCAGGTATTATTATTGGAACATTTCTATCAACCTTTATCGCAGCTTATTTAAGCTCATTTTATTTGGCGATTTTATTTTCCATTTTTATGGGATACGTTTCATTGCAAATGTTTTTAAATAAAAAGCCAAAGCCTAGCCGAAAACTCCTTGGTGCCAAAGTGCAGTTTTTCTCAGGAACAATCATTGGTTCAATTTCAGCATTGGTCTCTATTGGTGGGGGTTCTTTGAGTGTGCCTTATTTGATTTGGCAAAATATAGATGCCAAAAAAGCCATCGGAACGAGTGCTGCTATTGGATTTCCTATTGCTATAAGTGGAACACTAGGGTATGTAATAAACGGTTGGGAATACAGCAGTTTAGAGAACTATATGTTGGGCTTTGTCTGTTTACCTGCTTTTTTCTTTATTGCATTTTTTAGTTATTTTACAGCTCCATTGGGAGTAAAACTATCGCATGCACTTCCTGTAGAAGTGGTCAAAAAGATATTTGCCGTATTGTTAATGGTTTTGAGTCTTAAAATGTTATTTTCGGTGGTGTAAAATAAGTATCTTAAAAAAGATACTTATTGAGGTTGAATGTTATATTTCTCTAAAAGTTTAACCCAAACAATTTTTTTACCGTTTTTGTCAATTAGTGTGGGGGTTCCCGCAATATTTAACTTTTGGGCAATTTGCATTTGATCTTGCAGTTTGATTTCCAGTTTTGCTTCGTTGTTTTTATCGATTTTTCGGTTGATAAATTCTGGTGATTGTGCGCTTACACTTAAATAGGTTTCTATCATTTTTTGCGGTGTTTTTTGACCCATTACATAAAGAGATAAATCTCTTGCATTTTCATGAAAACTCAGTGGATAAAAGAAAACTCTTATTTTGACATGTTTTTCAAGTTGTGGAAAATAGGCTTCAAATTTTTTACAATACGGACACTCTAAATCGGTAAATAAGATATATTCATCTTTCCCACTTCCAAATGTAAAGGCTTCTTTTCCTTTGGTAATAGAAATATCCATAGGTAAAGAGATTCCCTCACCCGTATTTGCATCCATAACATTACCTGCAATGATAATGGTTTTATCTTTGGTTAAAAAGAGTTCTTGCGGTTTTCCTTCAAAAGAAGCATCTAAAATAAACAGATTTCCAATATCAAATGCTTTTTTCACTTCAATATTGGCTTTTTGTAAAAGACCCAATGATTTAATTTCTTGGAGTTCATTGTTTGTAACTTCTTTGGGTTGTTGTGCGTTAAGTAATGTAGTTAGAAAAACTACTAAGAAAGCACCTTTAAATAGGTTTGTCATACGATTCCTTCTATAAGATTTTGTGATAGAATCATACTCTAAAATTGTTTAGAAAAGATAAAAGCAAGGAATTAAGTTTCATAATAAAGCCCAAAGGCTTTATTATGAAAAATTATTGAAGAAGTCTTAAAACAGTTTGTTGGGTAATATTAGCCGATTGGGCTAATCCCATTGCTCCAATTTGAGCCAAAATATTTTGTTTTGAGAAGTTAGAGGTCTCTTTTGCATAATCAACATCCGTAAGAACCGATCGAGCTTCCATGGTACTGGTGTATTGGGTTGCTAAGTTTCGGTTTGAACTTTGTAATTGATTAGCCGTTGACCCAAAATCGGCTCGGTATGTATTAAGCGTGTTAAGTGCATTGTCTACTTTATCAAGGTAACTTCTGGCAGTAGATGCACTAAAAGTAGATGGATCTTGATTAAGCAATCCTTCGAGTCCAAGACCTTGAGTATTGGCTTGAACGGCAGTGGTTTCAATGGTGTCAGAACTTCCTTCACCGGCTTGAAACTCTTGTTTTGTACTGGCACTTGCATCGTCTGCTTTGGCTTGTAAAAGATTGGTACCGTTATAATTGGTTTGAGAGGCAATATTGTCCAATTGTTCAAGAGATTTTTGAACTTTTTGCAACAGTGCATCTCTTCCTTCTTCACTGGTTGTTGCTGTCGAGGCTTGAAGTAAATCTTTTTTAACCGTATCTAAAATATTCGATTGTTCACTCATGGCTTTATCGCCAATTTGTGTCATGGCTAAAGCGCTGTTGACATTCTCAATGCTTTGAGAAATGCCACTGGCTTGAACTTTTAAATTCTCTGATATTGCCAAAGATGATGCATTGTCAGCAGCTCTGTTGATGAGCAGACCCGTTGCAACTCTTTCAAGCGTTTTATTGAGCTGAACATCGTTGTTAAGATAGGTTTGAATGTTGTTATTGTTACTACTAATAGTCATGATAAACTCCTTAGTTCATATATCAATAATTTTAGTATTATAATAATTAAACTATCTTTAAGAAAATAAATTATTTTATAAAGTAGAAAACTATTCTGAAGAAGCTTTATGGGGTGTAATTTTCGTAAAAAATGTCTGTTTATTTAACTTTATTTAAAAATTATTTTTTAAAACAATGCTTTAATTCAACGCAATTGGAACATAATAATCCAAAATAAAATGTTCATCTTCTTCTAAAAAATGGTTTCTTTCATAAATAGCATACGATGGATTGGTTGTTGTTTCATAGCCACTTTTCAATAACCAAGTGTGATAAACCCATTGAATGAGTTTTAATACATCACCGTATTTTCCACTGACTTTAAATTTGGCATAAACCCCTTGTGGAATGGTAAAAGTAGGAATGGAACTGTTTAAATGGCGTTGTTTATCTTCGGGGCTTAATTCAATACACGCCACATATTGACATTGATTTAACGCATTTAAAATAGGATTATCATGGTGTAAGCCGATTGGCTTGTAGTTTTTTAGATTGTGTCCCAACGCCCACACTTGAAGTTTTTGCCATGTTTGTTTGATGCTTTTACCGTATCCTTGATGACGTAAATAATAGACTTCCATTGGTGGCATTTTCACAATCGTTGCTTCTAAGTGGTCAAAATTGGCTTGAGAATTATTGGCACTTGAAGAGCTTTGTAAAATTTTATTGGAATAGTGTAAATAACCACTTTTTTTCCACTCTTTTGGGGTCATACAAAATCGTTCTTTAAAGGTGCGTATAAAAGAGGTTTGTGAACTGTAACCACACATTTTAGCTACTTGGGTAATCGTGGAGTGTTTGTTGGTAATCAGCAACGTTGAGGCTTTTTGAAGACGTATGGATTTGATGGTTTCATAAATATTTTTGCCAAACTCTTCTTTAAAGATTCGGTGCAAATGAAACTTACTCACAGACAATTCCATTGAGAGTTCATCGATGTTAATATTCGTATCAATGTATTGGTAAATATAATTCATAATAAAATTGCATACTTTACTGTGTTTTTCAAGAGTCTCTTTTTTCATCTTTTAATTATAGCAAAAATAGATAACTTTTATAGCAAAAATTGTAAAGAATAAAGAGGGCAATTTTTGTAAGATTGCCAATAAAAAAGAGGTTATTATGAAACGTTCATTTATTCGTGAAATACTCGAATCCATCGATGAAGAAACCATCTCTTTTGCGGGTGGTTGCCCAATAAA
>JBAYZM010000203.1:0-4765 GCA_041672515.1 Arcobacteraceae bacterium | reverse complement strand
CCTATTTTAAAATTGAACGAAGGGAATAAGGGATAAGTTTTATTCCGTAATCGTTGTATTGGTTGGTTTCAAATTCAGGTATTTTTACCTCAATGTGTTTGTAAAAATCATCATTTTTTGGATACACCAAATAGACATTTTTGTATGAGGTTTCTTTAATACAATCGACTGCTTTTTTAATGTGCTCATCGATGAGTAAACTGTTGTTTTCAAGCATTTGCCAATAAGGAAATATTTTTATATCGTGAACAACAGATGAAATAATATTGATTGAATCACTGTTTTTCTCAATGGTTCGTGTTTTTTGATCTTTTAAGAGTTTGTTTAAAATAAATTGTTCAAAAGAGTTTTGAGCATTAATTTTAAACGTAAGTTTTGCACCATTAATCATATTAAAGAGTTCAAATGCCAAATCATAATTTTTTGACTGTGTAGGAGTATTACTCTTTGGCATAGGGTTGTTTGACAGTAATTTTTGCAGTTGAAAATCAAAAAAAACTATTTTTTTATTAATGGACAGTTTAGGAGTACAATTAACAGTAAATGGTACAAAACTTACAGCTAATAAGCGTACAATTTTGAGTTTAAAGATATCACATAAGTTAAACGTGTTGCATAAACAAAAATCTTGCTTATTAAATCTAAGTTCTTTTCGTACTTGATTGTTGAAAAATTCTAAAAAAAGCTTTCTTTGTGAAGCTATTTCATTGAATTTATCAAAATTGGGCAGAAACTCTTCATTACCTTCAAATCCAAATTTCATTTTGTATCCTTTTGTTTTAAAACTCGAATGTTAAAACCACTGCAAATTTTATAAGGAATGAAATTGTTTTCTAATACATAGGTAATATCAAGCATCTCTTGTATGTCGATGTCAATGTGGTGCTTTAAAGCAACAAATGTATTTAAGTTGGGGTCATATTTAAAACTTTCAAAATGACTGAAGTGATTTAATACTTCTTGGCTCATCGGTACTCCTTTATAATTATTATTTGATAACAGTTATCAGAATTATAAAAAAGTTAAACTTAATTCTTTATTAATAATAGTCATTATCAATAAAACAGTAAAAATTTCTTTCTATTTTGAAGGAGTAAGCAGTTCAATGCCTTTTACAGGAAGATTAAAAATTCGTTTTATAAAATTTACTGGAGCATCAGCAGCATCTTGTGTGAGATTGGTTTGAATTTGTGGGTTATCCAAATTTCCTATTATTTTTAATTGTGTAGAGATGTTTTTTTCATCCCCCAGTAAAAGATAGTTAAAAACAGGAACATAATCAATAATGGAGCTGTAATCTTTTAAGAAAATAAGCGTTACATCGGCATCAATCTCTTGTTTATTTAAATCAATAACTCCTGTGGCTTGAAAATCTGCCATATTACCAACGGTTTGAAGTTGTTCTATGTAAAAAATATTTTCTGTTATATGGTATGAAAAGAGTAAACTCCCCTCCACTATTCTGTAGCCACTTAAGTTAAATCCTTTGTTATTTGCCATACCAAAGAGTGTGGGAATAGCCAATAAAGGATTGATTAACGCAGGCGTAGTATTCACAAAAGTAACAAGGTTATTGATGAGTGTTAACTCTTTGAGTTTCGTATTATTCATCTCAATTTTACCTTGCAGTAATTCGTTTGTGCCTTCCACGGTAAGATTAAAGTTCCCATCTTCAAAAAAGCGTTCTATGCCCAGTAAATTGTTCATAAATATATCTGAGGTGTTGATGGTGCTCAGTTTTATACTGTTTTTTTCATTTTGGATATAGTTAAACGTTCCATCTTTATGAGAGAGTTGTAAGTTTATGGTATTGTTTTTAATATCCAAACGATAGTTATCGCCAAGAAGTTTTTGTTTTTCGTTGAGTAAAATAGTTGAATTGATCCCTATGATTTCTAAGTTAGTGTCGGTTGTATCTTCCAGTAAAGGATTATTTTCCTTCACAATATCATAATCTTTAATCACTAAATTGTTTTTATTGTTATCGACTTCAATTTTTATTTTTTCATCTAAAGAATTAACAAAAACTTTGGTGTTTTTGACTTCCCCATAAAGAGAAAGTGTTTGAAGTTTTTTCCCATCTTTTTCTTGTATTGGAAAATCAAATTTTGTTAAATTGGCTCTAAAATCAATATTGTCTTTCTCTTTTAGGTGTAAATTAAGGCTTCCCTCTTCTATTTTTAACTTTTGTAAAAGGGCTGAATGTGGATATAAAAAAGCCAAACTCGATAATTCAATGTTGGTAAAATCTTCTAAAATGGATATTTCAGTGAAAAGTTGTGGCAGATTAATTTTAGTAAAATTGGTGTAATCGATGAGAACATCTGTCTCAATATTGGTCATATTGACTAAGTTAACATCGTCTCCTTGTATTCCAAGCGTATTGATTTTTGCATTTCCCGTTGCTAAACTGGCATTGGTATCAATGGTAAGATTTAAATGAGCATTCAATAAATTATCGACAATGACATCGGAATTTTTTATGTTCACCGTTGAATTATCCAATTCTACTAAAGCATTTTTAGCAACAAATTCAAACCCCTTGAGACTAAAACGTGAATCTTTGGCTTCAAAAACTCCTTTTGTCAGCAGTTGGTAATCTTTAAAATAGATTTGAATCGCCAATTGGGAGTTGGTTGATCCGGTAAGTTGAACAATGGGTAAATTGATTTCATAGGCTTTTAAAATATCTAAAATGTCTTTATTGAGTCGATTTTTGGTTTTAAGTGTTATGACAATATTGGAGGGTTCTTTGTCTGCACTTAGTGCATAAATAACAACATTACTTCCTTGGATACTGATATTGTTGTACATGGGATCTTCTAAATCAAAATACAAGTTATCATTTTTAAACGCTACTGTAATGGTTTTTGTTTTAACATTTTGAACGGCTTTATTAAAAGTAATATCCGCCTCTTTGATGGTGGCAACACCATCTAAGGAACTCACAATTGGCATGAATGTTTCTTTATCCAGTTGTCCTTGTAAATACTCTAAATTCATCTTTCCTGTTACGTTTTGATACATCCACTCTTCTATTGTTTCATCTAACTCAATAAAATCTTTAACAAAATGAATATTTTGAAAATCTTCATTACTTTTTAATACAAAATCAATAGTATCCTCTTTGGTTTGGGCATTTAAGCTAAAATCCAACTCTTTATAGAGGACTTTTCCTGAAAAAAGTACGTCGTCATCTTTTAAATCAACTTTTAAAAGCCCATCCAGCAATAAATCGTAATCTTTTAAAAAAAGTGAGTATAAATTAAGGGTTATAATATCGTTGTTTAAGACCGGTTTTGCCGAAAGATTAATGAATTTGTTGTCGATATAAAAGATCTCTTCGTCAATAGTGATGGTAAATTCATTGTTTTTAATTTTAAGAGATTCAATATCAATTTTTTGAAAAATGTTCAGTAATATAGGAACATATTGAATGTTTTTTTTGAAATCATTGATAGAATTTTCACTTTCTGAAGTAGCAGGTAATACAATTTCTTCTATCTGTACAATAAGCTTTTTATCTAGTTTTATATACAATTTTGAAACGTTAATACTTGCAAAGGAAAACTTCTCTATATTTATGCCAGAAGATACAATGAAAAATAACCCAAGAAAAAGAACAAAAACAGAGATTAATATTAATTTGGTTGTGCTAAACATCGTAGAATTTTTCCTAATAATTTGTATAGTTGTTATATTTTATGTCACCCTACCTGTGTATTCTACAAAAGTTATATATATTCCTAAGGGCTCAACGACAAGTATTATATCATACTTAAATAAAAGTGGTTATGAATTAAATGCCATCGACAACAGTATCATACGTTTTTTAGGCTATCCGCAACAAGGTTGGATTGATTTTAAAACCACCAAAATGACCAAAGCCGATTTTTTATATAAATTAGTCACATCAAAAGCAGCTTTAGTAGAAGTAACATTGATTCCAGGGGAAACGTATCACTTTTTCTTGAAAGATGTTGCAAAACGAATGAGATTATCCGAAGAAAGATTATTTGAAGAGTATAAAAAGTATGCATTTAAAGACGATGGAAATATTTTAGCTGAAAGCTACAGTTTTCCTTTGGGTATGAGTGAGGAGAATTTAATCTATTATTTGATTAATTATACCAGTCGTCGTTATGAAGAGGTCAGCCGAAAGATATTCGGAGAATACAATCAACAAACTTGGTACTACTATATTTCGATTGCTTCTGTTATCCAAAAAGAGGCCGCTTCTATTGAAGAAATGCCGATGGTTGCAAGTGTTATTTACAATCGTTTGACCAAAGGAATGCCTTTACAAATGGATGGAACGTTAAATTATGGCATCTATTCGCATGATAAAGTAACTGCAGCTCGAATACGAGAAGATAAAAGTGATTATAATACGTATTTAAATAAAGGGATTCCGCCTCATCCTGTTTCAGCTGTTTCTATTCATGCGATTAAAGCAGCTGTTTTCCCCTCAAAAACCAATTATTTGTATTTTGTAAAAGATAACAGTACAAATGTGCACCGATTTGCAGGAACCTATCAAGAACATGTTTATAATATTAAAAACAATCCTAAGGTAGCTGCTCCAATTAATGTGGAGATTAAACCCGAAACCAAACAAGCCATTAAAGCTGTAAGCAAACCCGAACAAACAGCCGTGCAAACGACAGCAGAACCAAAAACAGAATCCACTCGAATCCAAGCAAAAGTTGAGCCAAAAGTTGAAATAAAAACGCAAGCAAAAGTGGACGTTAAAACAGAGCCAAAA
>JBAYZM010000202.1:0-4770 GCA_041672515.1 Arcobacteraceae bacterium | reverse complement strand
TATCTACTCTTCTCCGGTTGGTTTTATTAATGTTGATCATACCATCGATACAGATGGTGTGATTTTTAATTATGAATATTTATTTGCCAATCAAAATAGTTTGCAATTAAATTACTATACAACAACGTTAAGTGAACAAATGAATAATTCCAATAAAGGTGGATATGCTAAATATATGGGGCAATATGATAAGTTTGAATATTTCACTTCTTTGCTTTATCGGAATTCATATGAATATTTAGGAACCAATGTCCGAAGCAGTTTTGATTTGAGTTTAGGAACAACGTATAATTTCACACGAGATTTAAGCTTCAGTATTAAAGGGATTAATGTATTGGATAAATCAACCAAATCTTTATATTCTAAAGGTTCGGTTTATCATAGTAATTTAGAGAACTTTACTCTTGAAGATTACGGTAGAAGCCTAAATCTTTCTGTAAGGTGGGCATTTTAATGAAACATCTTATAGTAATATTGAGTTTTATAAGTGTCGCTTTTTGTAATCAATACACCTTTTTAGTCAATAAATACGATAAAGAGATTGAACTAGAGGCGAAGATTATTTTAAAAATTGCAACCTCTTCTTTGAATAAAAAAGATGTTGCTTTGTATATTCCTGAAATATCTCAAAGTGAAAAAGAGATTTATTCAAAGTTTTTTACACTGACAAACAGTTGCGATAAAGCCAATTTTGTATTTGTGAAGAAAACCATTGATTTAACCGTAGAATGCCAAGAACAAGAGAAGCTATTTTTTACGAATAATTATCAAAAACTGATGTTAGATAAGCGGTATTTTGGGGCATTTTTCTGGAATAAAAGTCGTCCGAATATGGTGTTTATCAAAAATCGTATAGAACGTCAAAAAGTCGAGTTGCCTCATGAATATGAGCAGTTTGTTGAGGATTTTTAATGCAAAAAAAGTTTTTTATTAAAAATCCTTTGTATTTGATTCTTTCAACGCTTATCATTGCTTTGGTTCTGGTTTTATTGCTTTATACTACAGTAAAATTGGAAGAAAAAATTGAAAAACAAATGATTGAAATTTCAACTTCCGATGTTATGGCAATTGTACATAACAGTGCGAATACCATTAAAAATCAATTGGATAGGCAAAGCAGTTTTTCAGAACAAATATTGAGCAATGAAGCATTAGCTCGTGATATTGAAAAGAACTTAACTATTTTATTGACTCAAAATATCAAATACTCTTATTTACTCTATAAAGATAAAAAAGGAACATTTCGATTTTTAGCCGATGGAGCTCATGCGGAAGAAAAAGCCTTTTTAAATCAAAAATTTGATATTGATAACCCTAAATGGCTTGAAGTATTTCAAACGAAACAACCCGTAATCATAGAGCATAAATATTTGCAACAACTCTCTATTAGTTATTTGGTTCCTATTCTTAATAACAATGAAGTTGAGATGATTTTAGCCATTGATTTTTCGATTAAAAAGATTGAAAATATCAATACCATTATTGGCTTAATGAAAAATGCTATCTTAGCGATTATTGTTGTGGTAATTGTTTTTTTAATTGTTTTACTTATTCAAACCATACGCTATATTGCCATTAAAAAAACGGCATATATGGATAAACTGACCAATGTGTACAATCGAAATTATTTGCAAGAATCAGAAGATTTTATTAACTTAAATGATTATATTTTAGGAACTTTGGATATTGATCATTTTAAAGCCGTCAATGATACTTATGGGCATGATGTGGGCGATAAGATTTTAAAACAAGTTGCCAATATGATTTTATTGACTGTTCGCACTCATGAAGATATCGTTATTCGTTATGGAGGAGAAGAGTTTTTAATATTGGCAAAAATAAAAAGAGGAGACAATCTCAGTGCGTTAAATGTGATCGAGCGAATTTTTAAAAACATTCAAGAGAATCACTTTTATATTAATAAAAAAGATTATTTGAATATTACTGTGTCCATTGGAGTTAATTTAGTACCGCATAAATCAAGAACCTTTTCAGAAGCCTTTAAATTAGCTGATATTGCTTTGTATAATGCCAAAAACAGAGGCAGAAACACTATTGAAATTTATGATGAAATTGAGAATAATCACAATAAATCGGTGATGTCAATTAATGATATTAAAGAAGCCATAGAAGACAATAGGGTGATTTGTTTTTATCAAAAAATTGTGGATACCTTTACTCAAAATCTTTCTCACTATGAAGCACTGCTTCGGATTGTAGATAAGCAAGGCAATATCATAACTCCCGATAAAATTTTACCCGTCATCAAAGGGACCTTTATTTTACGTAACATTACCAAAAGTGTTTTAGCCATTTGCCATAAAAAATTGTCTGAACATCCAACTATTTCTATTAATGTCAATTTAAATCCCAAAGATGTTATTGATGAGTCCATATTAAATATTTTAAAAGAGTATGCCCAACAAAACAATATGGCTGAACGTTTGGGCATTGAAGTGGTTGAAAGTGAAGATTTAATTATGTGTAAAGATGCCAAAGATAATTTACTGATGTTAAAGGAATTGGGCTATAAAATATTTATCGATGATTTTGGTAGTGGGTATTCTAACTTTATTTATCTTACACAAATTAAAACCGATTTTATTAAAATTGATGGGGCGATTATTAAAAATATTTTGGACGACAAAGTCTCTTTTTTATTGGTAAAAAGTATTGTAGAATTTGCGAAAGAAGCCAATATTAAAGTCATAGCTGAGTATGTAAGCAGTAAAGAGATTTATGATAAAGTCAAATCGTTGGGAATTGAGTATTCACAAGGATTTTATTTTTCCCAACCCAAAGAGTTTGAACAGCAATAGCATGATTATTTTAGACTTTGAAACCAACTCCACCAATGAACACGATGTGATAGAAGCTGCTGCTGTTAAAATTGAGTTAATCAATAATGAGTGGGTCGCAAAAGAGTTGTTCCACCGTTATTATCTTTCGCGTTATCCTGTCAATCGTTATTCGTATGAGGTGCATAAATTAACGCCTGAGCTTATTTTAGAGGTGCGAAAAGGGTGCAACTATGCCAGCTATTTTAAAGAAGATGAAGAGTTTGTCGAATTTTGCAGTGGAAGTGGCACTTTAATTGCCCATAATATCAGTTTTGAACTGCGTCATTTACGCAATATTATTAATTTTAGAAAAACATTTTGCACCATGAAAGAGAACAAACACGTTGTTAAAGCCACCAATAAAAATGGGCAAATCAAAAACCCCACACTCGATGAGGTGTGTTACTATTATGGTATAGAGTTTGATGAAAACAAACACCACAGCGCCACGTATGATGTGAGTAAAACTTTTGAGATTATTAAAAGGATGAAACTTTGTCCACTGTAACATTAGAGTATCACTATGAAGAAGCGGGCAAAATAAAAAGAAATGTTTTGGAGTTTTCTAAAGCACTTTTGAAAGAACCGTACAATGAAGATTCGTTGTTTGTGATTAAAGTCGAGGGACAATCCATGCAACCCAAAATCAATGACCAAGCGCTGGTTGTGGCAGATGTTTCTCAAAAAGAGTTTGTGATTGAGGGAATTTATTTAGTATTTTACGAAGAAAAAATGTGGATTAAACAAGCCAAAGAAGAAGAGGGCAAAAAACTATTTGTCTCTATAAATCCAGCATTTTCACATTTGGTGTATGATTTTACTGATGTTCGCATCGTAGCCAAAGCGTTGTTAACGTTTACAACGCTTTAGATAAATTCTGAAAACTCATCGTCTAAATATTCATTGACTTTTTCTAAAAACTCTTCAAATTCAACACTGCCTGTTTTTTCAAATAAGACAATCTCTTCTCCAAAGTCATCTTCGATAAAGTGATCGCCTTGGGCAAGTACTTTTCGGTAAAGGGCTTGAATATCATTGGCAGATTCTTCTTTGTTATACAAAAACCATTTACACGTGGAATCTTCTATACGAATGAGTCCATAGGTTTTATTTTCATCAATATAGTCTTGAATTGTGCCATTTTCAAATGTGGCACCAACGATCATAGCATCTTCGTTTAAAATAGATTCCATATTTTACCTTTTTCCAAACTTTCGATTGGCATCGCGTTTGGTTGTTTTTTTAGATTTTTTGGGTTTAGTTGCAGTAGGTGCCGTTCTTGGTCTTGGCTTCTTATCTTTTAATCCTTTTTTGACACTCAGTTTTGTATTGACCACTTTTCTGGCACGTGGTTCTCGCTCACTGAGTTCAAAGCCCTCAAGGGTAATTTTAGGAATATTAATGATAAGCTCTTTTTCAATTTCCGCCATAGTTTTGTACTCTTTAACACACAATAACGTAATCGCCACACCTGCATTTCCTGCTCGACCCGTTCGTCCAATTCGGTGCGTATAATCACTCGTACTTTGAGGTAAATCATAATTAATTACATGAGGTAACTCTTCAATATCAATTCCCCGTGCAGCAATATCAGTTGCTACTAAAACACGGATTTCATTGGCTTTAAATTTTCGTAAAGCTCGGGCACGTGCGGGCTGTTTGATGTCTCCATGAATACCTAACGCACTTAATCCATCTAAGTTTAGCGTTTCGGTAATCAAATCCACATTGGCTTTGGTATTCGTAAATACCAAAACTTTTTGAAGATTTTTTGAACCAATTAAAAAAGAGAGCAGGGCAAGTTTTTTTTCATCATCTACTTTGATAATTTGTTGTTCAATAATATCCACACTTGAACGCTGTGAGCTTACTTCAATAACCACGGGTTCATTTAAAAACTCTTTGGCAAGTTTTTTGATGTTTTGATTGA
>JBAYZM010000201.1:0-4783 GCA_041672515.1 Arcobacteraceae bacterium | reverse complement strand
TGCAAGTATTAGAATTTGTGTATCAAGTAAAGAACAATGCAATTATTGTATAGACTTCAACACAGCAATGTTAATAAACCATGCAAAATGGGGTTTAGAAGAAGTACAATCTATGAAAAAAGATTTTGATAGCTCAAAACTAACTCAAAAAGAGAATGCTCTTTTAAGATTTGTAATCAACTCTATGAAAAATCCCCACAAAGTAAATGAAAATGACATGAATGCGTTAAGAAAGTTGAATTGGGAAGACAAAGATATCATAGATGCCCTAAATCACGGCGCTAGAATGCTTGCAACGGATATTTTATTTAACACATTTAAAATTGAAGATTATAAGACTTAAAATTTCTAAGAAGTTTTGAATTTCAGAACTTCTTATTTTTTATGCTCTTTTTCAAAATCAATAGCATTTTGAACTGCTTTTTGCAAAATCTTCCAAAGAGTTAATACCAATTTGTTCAAATCATTTTACTGCTTTTTCACTCACATATTTTACTTGCAAAGCCTAAAATATATCCATTGATATCTTTGATATAAAATTCTCTTTGTCCATACCAAGTGGTGTTGAGCTCTTTATAAATGATTACTTTATCTTTTATTTTTACATACAAGTCATCAACATTTTCAACTTCAATATACAACGTTAAAGATGCACCAATATTCTCAAAAAACACGCCAACATCTTCTTTTAAACTTTCAGTACTTTGAAGCATTATTGAAACATTGTCTTTGTGTATCATTGCCCAGATATAGTTTAGCTCTTTTTTGATTTTTGTATCAAAATTGGTTTTTGATTCATCTACGAGCATTTGTAATTCAAAATCAAAATTTTCTTGATAGTATTTTACGGTTGAAACAATATCTTTAACAGCCAGATTTACAATCATTGATTTCATCTAAAACTCCTTGCGTTTTTAGAAGTATAGTAAAAGTTAATTATTTTGTCTTGTAAAAAAGGGACATCATTTCATGAGTAGGAAAAAGATTTGAAAACTTTTTGAACTCTTTGTTTAAATGAGATTGGTCACAGTAACCAAATTCATACGCTTTTGAAGATAAATTCTCACCATTATTTTTCATTAATTCTTTAAATAAATCAAAAAATCTTACGATATTACAAAACTTTTTGGGAGAATATCCCAAATAATTTTGAAATAATCTTCGCAGTTGTCGGTTACTTAAATCAATATATTCTTCCAACTCTTTAAGTGCAATATTTCCACGATGATTGATAATTTTATCAATAGCTTTTATGATTTTTTCATTAAATTCTATTTTTTCAAATAAAGGTTCAAACAGTTGGTTAAGAGCATCAACTGTTTGAAGTTCATCATTTTTATTGATAGTTATTTGAGTCAATAAATCTTGTGATAAACTGTTCAAAGGCACAACTTTATTGATATATTGACTTGAATCTATTTTAATCAAATGAGCAAATACAGCAGGTTTAAAGCGTATTCCAAAAGAGTAATCACAAGGCAAAATCTCCACAGTTTTACTCTCACTCATCGCACCCACAAATACAAGATCCCCATTTTTATAAATAATATCCATACAACCATCAGGAACTATAGGAATAGAAATACTGTTTTTTGATACATTTTCAATGCTCCAATACGCATCTATGTAGTTTATGAGCTTATTTGAAGGTTGATACTTTTTGAAGTAGAGTGGTTTTAAAGGGCTTGTTGGCATTGAAATCAAATTTTTGAGTTTTAAATCACATATCATTCAAACTAAAACCCAAGTATTCACACTCATAAGCATTTAATTCTTTTTCCAATTTTTTTGCTTTTTGTTTTAAGATTTCTAAATCTATTTTTTTAGAATTGATTTTAACTTCTGCAATTAAAACTTTTTTATCCAAATCATTTATAGCAACTATATCTATCTCATTTTGATTTGCTTTTTCCCAATAAGTTCCTATATTTGAATAATCGTTTGTAAATTTTAGTTTTTCTATAAAATACTTTTCTAAAAATTTTCCACTATAAACACTAAAATCTCTTTTTACTATTTCTTTAACAAACTCGTAGTTTTCTATTTCTATCGCACTTTTATATTTATAAATAAACCTAAACCAAAAGTTAAAATAGTTATCAATGATTTCATATTTTACAGTTCGACTTCCCTCTTTTGCAAAGATTGGCTTTATTTTTTTTATTAAAGTATAGTCTTTTTCAAGTTTTTCTAAATAACCACCGATATTTTTTTCTAAAATAGACTCAATTTCCGTTCTTGAAGTTTTAGAACCAGCAATGAGCGAAAGAATAGAGAAATAAGTTGTGTACTCTTTTCCAAACTCTTCAATAAGCAGATTTTTACCCTCTTCTAAAAACAAAGAAAAATCATCAAATATCAAATCCAGCTGTTTTTCAAAGGTAAAAGCTTTTTTTTCTACAAATATTTCAACATATTTTGCAACACCACCCGTAAAAATATAAAAAGATAAAAGGTCGCTATTTTGGTAATTTGGATAATTTTCTTTTAAAATATCTTTTAGTGTTTTAACAGTAAATGGTTTTAAATGAATTTTATTGTTTGCTCGTCCAAAAAGTGGCTCTTTTTTATCTTCAAATATTCTTTTCATCAATGAATAAATCGAACCACTTAAAATCAAATTCATTTTAGAGGTATCTTTGTACTCGTCCCAAATATTTTGCATATCACTGTAAATAGAACTATTGATTTGTAAAAATTCTTGAAATTCATCTATTATAAGTGTAAATGGCGTAGTAATAGAAAGTTGCATAAGATATTCAAAAAGATTTTTAAAACTTTTAAATTCACCTAATATTTTAATATTTAGCGTACTTTGAACAATATCAATAAATTCAGTACAAAGTAAAGACTCATCTTTTTTTGATACAAAAAAATAGACTTTTTCTTTATATGCTTCTTTGATAAGTTTTGTTTTACCTATTCGTCTTCGTCCAACGATTACCGTCATTTTAGAAGATTCAAGTGAAGAGATTTGAATATCTCTTAAGTTTTGTAGCTCTTTTTCTCTGTTGTAAAATTTCATTTCTTCTCTTTATAGTAATTTGTGTTACTGTAATGTATATTACTATAAATTTATTTGTAAGTCAAATTTATGAATAAAAAATTTAATGTTGCAATTCATCCAAAGTTGACAAACAAAACCCTTGAATGGTTTTAAACTCAATTTCCAAACCCAAATTAAAAAGGATAATATCCAAAGCCTTAACAGAAGTATTTCCCAACTCTCCACGTTCTAATTTTCCAAGTGTGACTCGACTTATGCCACATTTAGAGGCTAATTGTTCTTGAGTGAGTTTTTTTGCTTTTCTCAATGTTTTAATATTTTCACCAATTTCATATAATTTCAAAATCTACTCCTCTGATTTTTATCTTTAATGATAAACTCAATTATCATTTCTAGTAATTTGAGTAAATATGTAAACTAATTTTATCATTTTAAAATATTTTTCTATGACCATTTTTCAATTAAATTATCAATAAATTCTGATACTTCATCTTTTTTATAACTCTTTGCTTCTTCTATAATCTCATCTTTTGCTTTTACACATAGTTCATAAAGTTCTTTAACCTCTTTTGCTGTCAAATCACAAAATTCTATACCAAATTTCAAAAGTTGTTTTTCTTTCCACCATTTTTTACTTCCTAAAAGATAAAGTGCTGGAATATCATTTTTGATATACACAGTTGTAGTTACCACATCATACGCAGGAGCTAATTTAATATTTGAAATATCATCATAAATTAATCCAAAGTTTTTAAGATGTGCATCTCCATTTTTTAATAAGAAATTGATAACTATCATTTTAAAAAAGTTTTCTAAAGACTCTTTTTTATATTTTGGTGATACAAATGTTTTTATTGTTTTTGCTATTTGTTCATAAGTTCCTTCGTATTTGTCATCACGATTTTTTCCAAAAAGTACGCACATATCTTCAAAACCCAAATAAGTGTTGTCCTCTTTTATATCAAATCTTTTCATAATAAAAAGTTTTCTATCTTGAGATAAATAAAACTCAGGAACACAAACATTTGCCTTTTGAACAACTCTCATACACAAATATTCATTAAGTGCAAGTTCTGGATACTCTTCACCCCAAGACTTCACGATATAATCTTCAAGTTTTAAGGTAGCTTTGTTTTCTATTTGAGCTAAAACCTTTGGTTGAACTCCAGAAATTGGCGAATTTAAAGCGAACCTAGATACCAGTTCATCAAATAATTTTTCATTTGAAGAATGAAGTAAATCATCTAAAATAAGAGGTTTTAACTCTATTTTTAAATCTTGTTCATAAGAAACTCTTCCTTTTATACTTGGTGACATAAGTTTTAATAAACCAAAATCATCGGTTTTTGTAAACTTTGAAAAGTGCTTTTTGATTATAGATAAAAGATACCCCTCAGGTAAGTGCATTTCAAATAATGGATGTAAATTTTTACTATTCCAAGATTTTGCACGAACTGGCATGGTAAGTGAAATAAACTCTTTTTTATCTTCAGTTTTATAAGAAAATATATATTCGTTCTCTTCAAATGATAAAACACCTGCTGTTTTAGAATCAACCTTTACAGTTAAAAAATCATTCATTTCTCAAATCCTCCAAAGTAGGAAATAGATTTTTTTGTTTGATGCAAAACTCATAACCCAAATAATCAAGTATTTGCATAACTTTTTTTATCCCAACATCCACGCCTCTTCCATTTTCCAATGACGAAAGTGTTGCTCGCGAGATTTTTAAATCATCACAAATCTTTGATTGAGAAATAGAATTTTACTTTCTAT
>JBAYZM010000200.1:0-4795 GCA_041672515.1 Arcobacteraceae bacterium | reverse complement strand
TGAAGATTTTAAAATCTCGTTTGCGTTATTTCACCAACGATTTTCAACCAATACACTCCCACAATGGAAGTTAGCACAACCTTTTAGAGCCATTGCTCATAATGGAGAGATTAACTCAATTGATGCCAACAGATTTAATGTTAAAGTGAAATCAGAGCAGTTCAAATCAGAAGTTTTTACTCAAAAAGAGTTAGACAGAATTTTACCTATTTTACAAGAGAAAGTTTCAGATTCTGCCTCGTTGGATAACTTATTTGAGTTCATGATTGTTAATGGAGTCGATTTCTTTAAAGCTGCACGTGGACTTATACCTGCACCGTGGCAAAATGCTCCTCATATGGATTCAGATTTACGAGCCTTTTATGAATACACATCAACAGCCATGGAAGCGTGGGATGGACCTGCTGCTGTCTCATTAACCGATGGACGACACATTGGATGTTTGATTGATAGAAATGGATTGCGACCTTCTAAATACATCATTACCAAACAAGATAAACTTTATATTACTTCTGAGTATGGAACGCTTGACTTAAATGAAGAAGATATTATCGAGCGTGGTCGATTACAATCGGGGCAAATGATTGGTTTGGATTTAAAACATGGTCAAGTTTTAAAAGAAGACGACATTAATAATTATTTAAAATCGGCTCAAAAATATACAGAGTGGCTCAATAAAGATATGCAATATTTACAAGAGTTTATCGATGAATCATTTATGAATACCAAAGAGTATAAAATTGATGATTTAGAACGAAAACAAAAACTTTTTAATATTACCTATGAAGTCATTGACCAAGTCATTGAACCTATGTCCAAAGATGGGAAAGAGCCTGTTGGTTCTATGGGAGATGATACACCATTGGCAGCATTTTCAACTGTGAACAGAAACTTTACTGATTTTTTCAGACAAAAATTTGCACAAGTTACTAACCCGCCAATTGACCCATACAGAGAAAAACTCGTGATGTCTTTAGAGACAGGATTTGGACAAGTTCATAATATTTTAGATGAAAAACCTGAATATGCGAGACGATTAAAATCATCAAGTCCTATTTTAATGCAAGAAAAATTTGAAGTATTAAAATCATTTGGAGATGAGAGAAATCCACGATTTGAAGAGTACTATCGAAACAGAACTTTTTCAACTACGTTTACAGGCAACTTAAGAAAATCATTAGAAGAGCTTTCAAACAGCGTAATTGAAGCGGTGCAAAATGACAATATTACGATTGTGATTTTAGATGACCGAGCGATTAATGAAAAATGTAAACTCATACCTATGGCAATGGCAGTAGGGCATGTGAATCAAGCACTTTTAAAAGCAGGGATTCGGCACAATGCATCAATCGTTGCAGTAACAGGGGAGTTATATGATCCGCATATGGCAGCTGTTTTAATTGGATTTGGGTGTACTGCCATGTATCCTTATATGTTATATGCCACAACTGTAGCTTTATATAAACGTAAAGATGCCTCTAAATTTGAAGTCCAACGAGTCTTAAAAAATACACAAAAATCCCTTAATGCGGGTATTTTAAAAATCATGTCTAAAATGGGAATCGCTACGATTGCTTCGTATCGAAATTCGGCTTTATTTGATATTTTAGGATTACACGATGAAATCATCGAAGATTGTTTCAAAGGTGCTCACAGTGATTTAAGTGGATTAACTTATGAAGACATTGAAAAACGAATTGAAAAAGCTCACTTCAATGCATTTTTTGATAAAAAACATATGTTTCCTTTAGATATGGGTGGTTTTTATAAATATATTGATGGGGGTGAGTATCATGATTATGGACCTGCCATTACTAAAGCCATGCACAATAAACAAGCCGTTGAAAAAGAGGATATTACCAATTTTACAGGCTTAAAAAATTTAATTGAAAACAGAGATAAAAAGTTTATCCGAGATTTCTTTACATTTAATTCAGACAAAGCACCTATTGATGTCAGTGATGTAGAGAGCAAAGAGGCAATTTTTGCACGATTTGCCACAGCAGCGATGTCATGCGGTTCAATTTCACCAGAAGCACACGAAGCCATGGCAATTGCAATGAATACCATTGGAGGAATGAGTAACTCTGGGGAAGGTGGAGAAGACCCTAAACGATACGGTACGATTAAGAACTCTAAAATTAAACAAGTGGCATCAGGACGATTTGGGGTAACACCTGAATATTTACGAAGTGCAACAGAGATTCAAATTAAAGTTGCACAAGGAGCAAAACCAGGAGAAGGTGGACAACTTCCTGGTCATAAAGTTACTCCTTTGATTGCAACATTGCGACATACAGTTCCTGGAGTTACATTGATTTCTCCTCCACCACATCACGATATTTATTCAATCGAAGATTTGGCGCAATTGATTTTTGACTTAAAACAAGTTAATCCAGAAGCTAAAATTACCGTTAAATTGGTTTCAACCATTGGTGTTGGAACGATTGCAGCGGGTGTAGCAAAAGCCTATGCCGATAGAATCGTTATTTCAGGAAGCGATGGGGGAACAGGAGCTGCTCCGTTAACCTCTATTAAACATGCTGGAAATCCTTGGGAATTGGGGCTTTCAGAAGCTCATAATGCACTAAAAGCCAATCATTTAAGAGAGTTTGTTCATGTACAAACTGATGGAGGATTAAAAACAGGTCTTGATGTGGTTAAAGCTGCCATGTTAGGAGCTGAGTCGTATGCCTTTGGAACGGCTGCTTTAACACTTTTAGGATGTAAAATTTTAAGAATTTGTCATACCAATAAATGTTCAGTGGGAGTAGCTACTCAAGATGAATTCTTACGAGAATATTTTACGGGTTCAGTGGAAAGATTGATTTCATACTTTGAATTTTTAGCGCAAGATGTGCGAGAAATTTTAGCGTCTTTAGGGTATCGAAGACTTGAAGATATTATTGGACGAAGTGATTTACTTAAAGTCATTGACGATGAGTTTGCACGAAAATTTGATTTTAGCAATGTATTGCGACGAATTGATGGTATTGATACGTGTAAAAAAGAGAGTAATAAACCTTTTGATGACAATAAATTTGAAAAAGCGTTACTTAAAAAAGTTCACAGAACCATTGAAAAACCAAACAGTCCTGTGAAAATTAAAGAGACTATTCGAAATGTTAATCGAAGTTTTGGAACACTCATTTCGGGAGAAATTGCTAAATATTATGGCGATAAAGGATTACCTGAAAACTCTATTACGTTTAATCTTGATGGAATTGCAGGGCAATCTTTTGGAGCATTTTTATCCAAAGGAATGAGTCTATACTTAAATGGTTCAGGAAATGACTATGTGGGTAAAGGAATGAATGGCGGTAAAATCATTATTAACCCATTGCACCAAGGTGAAAAATTTGGCGGAGCAGGGAATACCTGTTTATACGGAGCCACAGGCGGAAAACTTTACGTTCGAGCAGCCGTGGGTGAGCGATTTGCCGTTAGAAATTCAGGAGCAACTGCAGTTGTTGAAGGAACGGGAGATAATGCGTGTGAGTATATGACCGGTGGTATTGTTGCCATTTTAGGTAAAACTGGAGTGAATTTTGGTGCAGGTATGACAGGTGGTTTAGCCTTTGTATACGATGAAGATAAAAATTTTGTCGATAAAATGAACCAAGAACTCATTGAAGCTGTACGAATTGACACCGATGATACAGAAAGAGAAAGACTTTTCTTAAAGCGATTACTCATAGATTATGTGAATGAAACTGAAAGTGAAAAGGCTGTTCAAATACTGGAAAATTATAGATCAGAAATCAGATATTTTTGGATGGTAAAACCTAAAAATATGACGGTGTTACCTCTTAATCCAGAGCAGGGAAATTAATATGTTAAATTTTACAAATATTGATAGAGCCACTCCAAATAAAAGAAATGTATTAGAGCGGTTAAAAGATTACGATGAAGTGTATGAAGTGTTTGGAAGAAATAAAAGTAAAGAGCAATCAGACCGATGTATGCAATGTGGAGATCCGTATTGTCACTCAAAATGTCCTTTACACAATTTTATTCCTGCGTGGCTAAAACAAACAGCCGAAAGCAATTTGGAATTGGCCTTTTTACTCTCCAATGAGCCATCGCCATTTCCTGAAATTTTAGGAAAGATTTGTCCTCATGATGTACTGTGTGAAGGGGCGTGTTCTTTAAATACAGGACATGGTGCTGTGGCTATTGGTGCGGTTGAAGCACACATCAATGAAAAAGCATTTGCTGCAGGAATGACACCTAAATTCCCTGGGATTACTTCAAAGAAAAAAGTAGCCGTCATTGGTTCTGGACCTTCGGGAATTTCTGCTGCAACATTTTTATTGCGTAATGGAATTGGTGTTGAAATGTTTGAGCGTTCAAATAAAGCAGGTGGACTTTTAACGTATGGAATCCCAGGATTTAAACTCGATAAAATGGCAGTTGAAAGACGAATTAAATGGCTTGAAGAAGCAGGTATGAAACTGCACTTAAATTGTGAAATCGGCAAAGATAAGTCATTTAAGGATATTGAAAAAGAGTTTGATGCCATTTATTTAGGAATCGGAGCAACAAAAAGTAACTATGCTGGAATAAAAGGTGAAGACTCAACCGATGTGCATTTGGCAATTGATTTTTTAACAGAAATTCAAAAAAGAAATTTTGGATTAACTTCAGAAAAATTTATTGATGTCAAAGACAAAATGGTTTTAGTTATTGGTGGTGGAGATACAGCAATGGACTGCGTACGAAGTTCTGTACGAGAAGGAGCTGCCAGTGTTAAATGTCTTTACCGACGAGATGAAGACCATATGCCTGGAAGTAC
>JBAYZM010000199.1:0-4795 GCA_041672515.1 Arcobacteraceae bacterium | reverse complement strand
TCTTTAAGCTAGAATTAATCAACAAGGTAATATAATTTCACTCCAAAATTGATGGCTCGGTAGCTCAGTCGGTAGAGCAAAGGACTGAAAATCCTTGTGTCGACAGTTCGATTCTGTCTCGCGCCACCATTTGGAAAACGGGACGCTGGTGTAGCTCAGTTGGCTAGAGCAGCTGATTTGTAATCAGCAGGTCGGGGGTTCAACTCCCTTCACCAGCTCCATTTATTTGTCGTGCGTAATCTTTAAAAGATCAGCGCTTGACCAGAACAATAATTTTCAACGGTGAGGTTGGAGAGTGGTCAAATCCTGCGGACTGTAAATCCGCCGCCTTAGGCTTCGAAGGTTCAAATCCTTCTCTCACCACCATTTATAATGTTGCGGGAGTAGCTCAGTTGGCTAGAGCTTCTGCCTTCCAAGCAGATTGTCGCGAGTTCGAGTCTCGTCTCCCGCTCCATTAAATTTTTATTGATACTGGGAGCTGAGTTATAACGCAAAATTTTATAACTCCATTTTCTACAAATGTACCTCACAGTATTTTTATCATTGTTCTAAGCATTATATGCCTGTGTAGCTCAGGGGTAGAGCACTTCCTTGGTAAGGAAGAGGTCGTAAGTTCAAGTCTTATCATAGGCTCCAGAAGCAGTGTATATTAATTTATAGTAAAATCCCCTCTGAATAGATTAGCCTAAGGCTCATCTACTCAGAGGGCATAACCAAAAATTTTAGAAGGGGAATTCTATGGCAAAAGAAAAGTTTTCAAGAAACAAGCCACACGTTAACATCGGTACAATTGGACATGTTGACCACGGTAAAACTACATTAACAGCAGCGATTTCTGCAGTTTTAACAACTAAGTTTGGTGGAGAGATGAAAGATTACGATCAAATCGACAACGCACCAGAAGAGAGAGAAAGAGGAATTACAATTGCTACTTCTCATATTGAGTATGAAACAGCAAACAGACACTACGCACACGTAGATTGTCCAGGACACGCGGATTATGTTAAAAACATGATTACTGGTGCTGCTCAAATGGATGGAGCAATCTTAGTTATTGCTGCAACAGATGGTCCTATGGCTCAAACAAGAGAGCACATCTTACTATCTAAACAAGTTGGGGTTCCATATATCGTTGTATTTATGAACAAAGAAGATCAACTTGATGAAGAAGATAAAGAAGAGATGTTAGAACTTGTTGAAATGGAAATCAGAGAGTTATTAACTACTTACGATTTTCCAGGTGATGACACTCCAATTATTGCAGGTTCTGCTTTCCAAGCATTGGAAGAAGCAAAAGCTGGTACTGTTGGTGTTTGGGGAGAAAAAATTGTTGCTTTAATGGAAGCAGTTGATACATATATCCCAACTCCAGAAAGAGATGTTGATCAAGCATTTTTAATGCCAGTAGAAGACGTTTTCTCTATCCCAGGACGAGGAACAGTTGTTACTGGAAGAATTGAAAAAGGTACAATTAAAGTTGGTGAAACAATTGAAATCGTAGGTGTTAGAGATACTCAAACTACTACTGTAACTGGTGTTGAAATGTTCCGAAAAGAAATGGATCAAGGTCAAGCTGGAGACAACTGTGGAGTTTTATTAAGAGGTATTAAGAAAGAAGAAGTAGAAAGAGGACAAGTTTTATGTAAACCTAAAACAATTACTCCACATACTAAATTCAGATGTGAAACATATATTCTTTCTAAAGAAGAGGGTGGAAGACATACTCCATTTTTCTCAGGATATAGACCACAATTTTATGTAAGAACAACTGACGTAACTGGTTCTGTAACACTTCCTGAAGGTACAGAAATGGTTATGCCTGGTGACAACGTTGAAATGACTGTTGAACTGGTAGCTCCTATTGCACTTGAAAAAGGTACAAAGTTTGCTATTAGAGAAGGTGGTAGAACTGTTGGTGCTGGAGTTGTTGCTGAAATTATAGAGTAAGGAACACTTATGGGTAACGGAGTAAGAATTAAAATTGGATTGAAATGTCAAGAAAGTGGTGATATTAACTACACTACTTACAAAAACCCAAAGACTCACACAGAGAAATTTGAGGTAACGAAATACAGTCCAAAATTGAGAAAACATACACTTCATAAAGAAGTAAAATTAAAATCATAGATTTTAATTAAGTCGGTATGAGTTGGTAAGCATACAAGTTTGTAAGAAATTACAACTGTTGCTTATCAATCTACAAACTTATGAACTAACACATTAGGTCAGTAGCTCCAATGGTAGAGCGCCGGATTCCAAATCCGATGGTTGTGGGTTCGAATCCCCCCTGGCCTGCCACTTATTCTTTTTAATAGGATTTATATTGAAATCTTATTAAAAAGAATTTAATAAAGCTAAATAACTTGGAGTTAATTGTGAACAAATTTAAGTCATATTATAAAACTTGTAAAGAAGAGTTGTTGAAAGTAATTTTTCCAATTAAAGAACAGGTTAGAAGTGCGTATATTTCAGTATTTATTGTTGTAACTGTTATAACTTTATTTTTAGCGCTTATTGATGCAATCATGTCAGTAAGTCTATCTTCTATAATGAATTAAGGAAAATTAATGGCACATCAATGGTATGCAATTCAAACTCACTCTGGCAGCGAACTTACTGTAAAAAGAGCTTTGGAAAAATTAGCGGACGAAATGAAAAATGACAGAATCGCTGAAGTTTTAGTTCCTACAGAAGATTTAATCGAGATTAAAAAAGGTAAAAAGAATATCGTTGAGAAACCTCTTTACCCTGCATATGCCTTTGCTAAAATTGACTTGGATACTGCATTATGGCACCGAATTCAATCTATGCCAAAGGTAGGACGATTTATTGGTGAGTCTAAAAAACCAACTCCTTTATCTAAAAAAGATATTGATGCCATTTTAGACAAAGTTCAAAACAGAGCAGCAGCAAAACCAAAAGTATCGTTTGACGAAGGTGAAATGGTACGAATCAAAGAGGGTCCTTTCTCAAACTTCAATGGAATTGTTGAAGATTTTGAAATGTCTTCAGGATTATTAAAACTCAATGTTTCGATTTTTGGAAGAAATACACCGGTTGAAATATCATACACTCAAGTAGAACGAGTAGTGTGATATGACCATAGACATTAGGCAAAAAAACTTCGCTTCCCTAGAGTTTTTTTGCCTAATGTCTAAATCATTAACAACAACTAAAATTTAAAAAGGAAAGAAGATGGCTAAAAAAGTAACTGGTAAGTTAAAATTGCAAATCCCTGCTGGTGCAGCAAATCCATCACCACCTGTTGGTCCTGCCTTAGGACAACGAGGTGTTAATATTATGGAATTCTGTAAAGCATTTAACGAAAGAACAAAAGAGAAAGCTGGGTTTAGAATTCCAGTTGAAATCACTATTTATGCGGATAAAAGTTTTACATTTGTATTAAAACAACCCCCAATGACAGATTTAATTAAAAAAATATCTGGAATTAAAAAAGGGAGTGATAATCCTGCAAAAAATAAAGTAGGAAAATTAACAAAAGACCAAGTAATGGAAATTGTTAATATGAAAATCGCTGACTTAAATACAACGGATAAAGAAAAAGCTGCAAAAATTGTAGCTGGTTCAGCTCGTTCTATTGGAATTGACGTAGAAGCGTAATTCAAACAGTCGTACCACATGACTTTAAATTGCGGTAGCAAAACAAGTCTTCCTTTTACATCTGATGTAAGGAAAACTTGAAAAAAAATAAATTGCGGAGATAAAAATGGCAAAAGTTTCAAAAAGATATAAAGCTTTATTAGAAAAAGTAGAAGCAGAAAAAAACTATTCTGCGGCAGATGCTTGTAATAAAGTAAAAGAATTAAATTCAGCAAAATTTGACGAAAGTGTTGAAATTGCATTAAATTTAAATGTTGACCCAAGACATGCTGACCAAATGATCAGAGGTGCGGTAGTACTTCCAAATGGTACAGGTAAAACAGTACGAGTGGCTGTATTTGCAAAAGGTGTAAAATTGGATGAAGCAAAAGCAGCCGGTGCGGATGTTGTTGGTAATGATGATTTAGCTGAAGCTATCCAAGCTGGAAATATTAATTTTGATGTTTTAATTGCAACACCAGATTGTATGGGAATTGTTGGAAAAGTTGGACGAATTTTAGGGCCAAAAGGTTTAATGCCAAATCCTAAAACGGGAACAGTTACTATGGATGTAGCCAAAGCGGTTGAAGAAGCTAAGGGTGGAAAAGTAACGTACAGAGTTGACAAAAAAGGAAATATGCAAGCAGGAATTGGAAAAGTATCTTTTTCAAGTGAAGCAATTTTTGAAAACTTAAAAGCATTCGTTGCAGCCATTAACAGAGCAAAACCATCTACTGCAAAAGGTAGATATATTAAAAATGCTGCGATTTCATTAACAATGTCTCCCTCAGTGAACATTGATGTTATGGAATTAATGGACATTAAAAACTAATATTAAATAAGGGTTTCCCTTATTTAATAACATTCAAACATTAAGATTGTGGTCTTAATTTTTGAGTGTTATTCAAAACACTGATTTAAAACTGAAGACAGCTGGTTAGAAACTTTCCTCGTTTCTAGTAAGACCCGCCGAAGTTGGATGTTTTGGAAGGAGGAAACTAAAATGACTAAACAACAAAAATCTGAAATCGTTGATTTTTTAACTGCAGAATTTAAAGTATCTCAAGCTATCGTAGTTTGTGACTATAAAGGATTAACTCATAAAGAGTTAGAAGTATTAAGAAAAGACGCACGAGCAAATGGAACGAAAGTTCAAGTAGCTAAAAATACATTAGTAACTGTTGCTGCAAGAAAT
>JBAYZM010000198.1:0-4805 GCA_041672515.1 Arcobacteraceae bacterium | reverse complement strand
TTGTATTTAGAAAACTCTATTTCACCTTCAAGATGAATATCTTTGTAGGTCGTTGTTCCGTGTTCATTTTTATTCCACACAATATCAAATACCGTATCAACGCCTTGTAAATACATGGCTAATCGCTCTGTTCCATAGGTAATTTCAACCGCAACAGGATCACAAGGAAGTCCTCCAACTTGTTGAAAGTAGGTAAATTGTGTCACTTCCATACCGTCCAACCAAACTTCCCAACCCAATCCCCAAGCACCTAAAGTTGGCGATTCCCAATTGTCTTCCACAAATCGTATGTCGTGTTTAGAAACATCTAAGCCTAAAAACTCTAACGATTGTAAATACAAATCTTGAATATTTTGTGGACTGGGTTTAATCAACACTTGAAATTGATAATACGATCCCAATCGATTGGGGTTTTCACCGTATCGCCCATCGGTGGGTCTTCGGCTGGGTGCCACATACGCTACACTCCAAGGCTTTGAATCTAAACTCCGAAGCAGTGTTGCAGGATGAAAAGTTCCAGCCCCAGCAGGTATATCGTACGGCTGTACAATGTTGCAGCCTTGTTGTGCCCAAAATTGTTGAAGTTTTAGTAGAAGTTCTGAAAAGGTTACCATTTATTTAATCCCTAATGCTTTATTTATTTTTGTTGTATCAAAACCACAAATCCAAGAGTTCCCTATTAAAAATACCGGAGCACCTTTGCATTTATGCTTTTGACAATCACTTAATGCTTGTTTGTTTTTTGTTAAATCAATTTCATTGTATTTAAAATTATGCGATTTTAAATAGGCTTTAGCTTCATTGCACCATTTACAATTTGGGAGAGTAAACAGTGCAATAGGAGGCGTCATTGTTATAAAATAACTTCAATCTCTTTAGAATCAATCGCTACAGATTTTTCTTTCACGATTCTGTCTTCGGTTAATTTAGCCGCTAATTCTTTATCACTGATGGCTAAAATTTGCATGGCTAAATACGCTGCATTAATTGCGCCTGCTTTTCCTAAAGCAACCGTTGCTACTGGCATTCCTGAAGGCATTTGAACCGTTGAAAGCATGGCATCCATACCGTCCATCGCTCCACCTTTCATGGGTACTCCAATAACGGGTTTTGTCGTTGCTGAAGCAATTGCACCAGCAAGGTGAGCTGCCATTCCAGCTGCTGCTATAAAGGCAACTGCCCCTTTAATTTCAGCACTTTTAATATAATCTTTTGTTCGTTGAGGGCTTCTGTGCGCCGATGAAATAATCATCTCATACTTTACATTAAACTCTTCAAACGTTTCCGCACAATTTTTCATTATTTCATAATCTGATTTACTGCCCATTATTATTGATACAAAATGCATTAGTGTTTCCTTATTTTTAAGATTCTCGCCATTTTATCCAATTTTTTCTAATAACTCAATTACCTCTGGTATATCCATTTCATTCCAACTTTGAAAATCATTAACATACAAAGCATCATTTTTAAAGATAAATTTAGAATAACTTTTGGCATGATTTTTTATTTTAATGGGCTTTACATAATGGTAATATTTGATGCGTTTAGCAATTTGCGCTTCATCGTTAAAAAGTACTACTGTTGGAATAAACAAAGCATCGCTGATATGATAGGTTGATGTATCCACGGTAATAACTGATTGCATTTGAGAAATGATATAGACAAAATCAAAAAATGTTTTAGAATATAAAGACAAATCAATACAATTTTCATTTTTAAAATTGTCGATTTTTAATGCCGTGACTACCACATATTCAGAGCTAAAATCAACCAACTTATCCAATAATTTTTTGGCATTCTCCACGGGAATACTTCGCGTTACAAAGGCAGAAAAAGGGTGAAACAGAAGTAAATTTCCTTTTTGTTTTAACTCTTTTAACTTTGCTTCTAATTTGGGATTGACATGATAATGATTTAAATGCAATTCATTGTATTTTAATGCTTCATTCACCGCCAAATATTCTATACCAAAATGGCGTAAAAAAAGGTCAATATAGGGCAATTCATCGTAATAAATCGATTTTTCACAACTGCTCATATCGATATAATAATCATAATTGCATAACTCTTGAACGGTAATACTTAAAGGCATGACTTTATGAATAAAGGAGTAACTTTGAAAAATCTCTTTATCGCGTTTATAATAGGTATTAGAAGAGGCTTGAAGATACACATCCAGTGTTACTTTGTTGGCTTTTTCTTTGAGTTTATGATGTAAAATACGCAAAGCACTGCAAAAATTAATAATTTCTCCAAGATTTTTACTGCAATAGCCAATAACCACCAGACGTATCTCATTTTGTAAAAAATCAATGGAATCAAAAGCAACACACTCTTCTTCTAAATACCCTTCTAACGCTTTGTTATACAAATGTTCTTGAACAAAATTTTGTTTTTCTAACAACGCTTCGTAGTGTTGAACAGTTGAATACTCCTCTTTAAAACTGATGCCTATTTTTTTAGGAAACAGGGTTGATTTATTAAACCGTTCTTCGTTTATAATTTGAAATTTAAAATCTTCTTGTTGTACATTGGAAAATATCTTTTTAATATCATTAAAATCATCGTATGTCGTGCCATAAATATTTTCATTTATCCACAAACCATCGCTGACAAATCGTTTATACTCCACCAAAGAAGCATCAATTAATTTAATGTTGATATTGTTAGGTACACTAAAATAAATCATTCGTTACAGCACATTTCCTCTTCATCATTTTCCACTCGTAGCATCGTTAAATAAGGCAATTTGCCAGGCAGTTTAATCTTATTGGTATTGCCACTGTGCACAGAATCTAACTCTTTATTTGTTTCAGTTAAGATTTTCTTAAATCGCACATAAAACTTGCCATCATCTTTTTGGAAAATTGAGCCAATTTCATTTTCACACGTTTGAATTTGAACATTTAAAGGCGCAAATATTTCTACATCTTCATTGGGATAGGTTTTATATTTGCACATAAAATGCATTTCATCTTCAGTGACCAATCCACTGACTTCAAAACTCCCTTTACTAAGTGCATAATCGTGATTTTGTGAATCGTTTTTGTCAAAAGGACGATGTAGTAAATAAGCATCCGTAAAACCTCTGTTTTTTGTTGTGGCTAACTCTTTTTGATATTTAGAGGCATCAAAACATTGGGCATAATAATCATCAATGGCTTGACGGTAAGTGTATGCCGTTACGGCTGCGTAATACGGAGACTTCGTTCGTCCTTCAATTTTAATGGAATCTACTGCACCTGATGCAATGATTTCATCGACATAACTTGCCAAATTCATATCTTTGGCATTAAAAATGTATGTACCCACACCCTCTTCTTCTTCAAGTCGAAACAGTGTTCCATGCTCTTCATTGGCGGCATACAAGGTGTATTGAAATCGACAATCATTTGCACAACTTCCTCTGTTGGGAACTCTTCCCATTTGAACGGCACTGACCAAACATCGTCCACTGTAGGCAAAACACATTGAACCATGGACAAAAATCTCTATTTCCAAATCGGGAAGGTGTTTTTTAATCTCTTGAACATCTTTTAAACTGATTTCACGTGCGGCAATAATTCTTCGCACCCCCATATCGTAATAGACTTGCGCATCTAAATAGTTCATAACATTGGCTTGGGTGGATAAATGAATAGGAATATGAGGAGCTAACTCTGCACACAATCTCACTACTCCAGGAGCTGCAACAATAAGGGCATCGGGATTGAGTTGTGCCATTTGTACAATGTGTTTTTTGAGCAATTCGATTTGTGAATTAAAAGGAAAACCATTGACTGTGGCATAGACTTTTTTTCCCAAAGAATGGGCGTAATCGATTCCTTCTTTAAAACTCTCAAAGGTAAACTCTTTTCCACTTCGTATTCGCAGTGAAAAGTGGCTTACTCCGCCATACACGGCATCTGCTCCATAAGCAAAAGCAATTTTGAGTTTTTCTAAATTTCCAGCAGGGCTTAATAGTTCAATTTTATTCATTCTTTTCCTTGTGCAATAGCGCACGGTATTATCTTTTTTTGAAATTATATCTAAAAAGTGTTTAGTCTTGGGTGTTTAAAATTATGGGGTGGTGTTCAACGATAAGGAAAGCTTAAAAGCTTTCCCACTCGTCGTCACCTTTTGATTTTGAAGTAATCACTTCTGGTTTTTTAGGTGCAGTTACTTTTGCGTGCGAAGTAAACGTTGTATGTGGTTTAGACTCAACCACTTTGGTTTCTACTTTTTGCTCTTTAGGTAAACTTGGCACTTTTTTTATTTCTTTGGTGGATAAATTGCAATTTTCTATTTTAATTTTATCCAATAATTCAAACACTTTACACATACTGGTTTCTAATTCATTAGAAACCACAAGTAAAGATGCCCCATCTTTACGTTGGGCATTATCATCAATGTATTTTTGAACATTACCATGAACCAATTGATGCGCTTCTTTTAACTCTGTCCAATTAGAAGATTTGGTAAATATTTGGTTTTTGTTCTCTTGTTCATCAATCCATTTTCCTAAATTACAACTGTGGTGATCCGTTACTTTCCATGAACTTACACCCGATGCACTCAATTTTGAGAAATTGGTATTTTTGAAAACAATATGGTCATTTTTAAGTTTGGCAATTTGAAATACCATATCCACATCACACGTTTGATTAATTCGACTTTTATCGTACGTTGCTTTACTGGCAATATTGAGTAAATTCTCTGCCATGCCTCGTACTTCATTGGACAATCGATTAATATCAGAAGCCGATGAAGCGTTAAGTTGAGTTGCTCGATCTAACACTGTAACGGTATCATTGATTTGCACA
>JBAYZM010000197.1:0-4835 GCA_041672515.1 Arcobacteraceae bacterium | reverse complement strand
TTAGCTTTGCCATTTTCATCTAAAAAGTTGGCATTCATAGCACTTGAATATTTTGTACCCAATTGGAAAATATGCCCTGCTTCTATTCCTTTAGTGTAAGAGAGTTTTCCTCCACAACAAGCACATGTATCGCCTTCTTGAACGGTAACCAAATCAAAATATTTTGCCTCTTTTAATGACGATAAATCTGTATTGATTAGGTGATAATGCTCTTCATTGGCACCACACACTAAGCCTTGTTCTTCTTTAATTTCATTGTCAATCACAAAAGAGATGTCATTGGGTAAATTAAAAGGTCCCACATATCCTGCACATAAACCTGCTTGCGTTATCTCTTCTTCTGTAGCATCAAGTAATTCTAAAGCATTCACACTGTTGCAAGCTTTGGTCGATTCGAGTTCATCATCGCCTCGAATAAAGAAAATCACCACTTTACTCTCATGTTCATAAACCGCTTTTTTAATTACGGCTTTGAGCGTTTGGGCTTTAGAAACACTTAAAAAGTTGCTGACTTCTTCAATGGTTTTAAATCCAACCGTTTGCACTTTTTCAGTTTTTGGTGAGAGTTCAGTGTTTTCGTGCCATGCGTCGAAATGTCTTTCTTTTCTAACGGCAGCTTCAATATTCGCCCCATAATCACAAGAATCACAAACCACAATCGTATCTTCTCCACTGTTGGCTAAGACGTGAAACTCTTTAGAACCACTTCCTCCAATAGCACCACTGTCAGCAGCTACGACTCTAAAGTTTAAGCCCAATTTTGTATAGATTTTTTTATAAGTCTCTTCCATGAGGTTAAATTCTCGCACCAAATCAGCTTCACTAGAGTGAAACGAGTATCCGTCTTTCATCAAAAACTCTCGTCCTCGCATAAGCCCAAATCGTGGTCGTGCTTCATCTCGAAACTTGGTATTGATTTGATACAAATGCACGGGTAAATCTTTGTACGAAGTAATACGGTTTTTGACCATATTCACCACGGCTTCTTCATTGGTAGGGCTTAAAACAAACTCCCCATTTTTTCTGTCTTTAAATCGAAGCATCTCATGCCCCATAGTGTTTGAGCGACCGGATTCTTCCCACAAAGATAACGGAGTGACAAAACCAAATTGCACTTCATTGGCACCTGCATTGTCCATGGCATCTTTGACGATTGCACGGATTTTTTCTAAAACTATTTTTCCCAATGGCATGAAATCGTAAATTCCTGCTCCCGTTTGAGCGATAAATCCCGCTCGTACTAAATACTGATGTGACGGTAAAGTGGCATCACTTGGAGTCTCTTTGGTTGTTGGTACAAATAATTTGCTGAATCTCATACAATGGTTTCCTAGTTATTAAATTTTATTGCGTGTTCACATTGGTGTAACACATTTGAGTCATTGGGCAATCCAAAAACAGATTGAATGGAGCCTAAAACGACATCGCACTCGACTTTTTTTGAAATGGTTTTGAGTTGACATGTGGGTTCATGTAAAAATTCATTTAAAACCGTTTGGCACAGTTTTTTAATATTCTCTTCATTTGAACCATCAATAAACCCTTTTTTAATCGCCAATGCCACTCTTTTTTCAATGACATCATTGGCTTTGACGTACAAATTTTTAACAACAGGTTCAATCTCTAAAGATTTTAACCAATCAAAAAATTCCGAAGAGAGTTGATTGACGATTAAATAGGCTTGTTTGGCTTTTTCGGCACGTAAACTCATATTTTCATTGACAATATCTTGCAAATCGTCCACAGCAAAAATTTGTAAATGAGGGCTTTTGATTTCATCAATATCTCGAGGAACAGCAATATCAAACCAATATCGATTGAAGTTACACTCTTTGACCATATTTTGTTTGATAATCGGATACGGAGCAGAGGTTGCACTGATGACAATGGGCAATTCATTTAAGAGTCTGTCAATGTTTTCATACGGTTGTACATCGATGGGTTTGTCAAATGTATCGGCTAACAATCTTGCTTTTTTAATGTTTCGACTCAGCAACACCACTTCAAAGCCAGACGACAGCAAGTGTTTTATGGTTAATTCACTCATTTCACCCGCACCTACAACCAAGGCTTTTACTCCAGCGGTTTGAGAAAGAATGCTTTTAGCTTTTGCCACAGCCGTACTTGCAACCGAAACTGAACCCGTACCCAAACTTGTAGCCGTTCGTACACTTGCAGCACATTTAAACGCATAGGTCATGGCTCGTGTCATTCCTTGAGAACAAAACCCTTTAGCTAAAGAGAGTCTGTAAGCATCTTTAAGTTGTCCAACGATTTGTGTTTCACCAATGACTAAAGAATCCAACGCAGAAGCCACCGTAAACAAGTGGTGAATCGCCCCTGAAGTTTCGTAAATATTCGCCCTTGTGCTTAAATCTTCATAGTCCAATTGCGAATATTTCGCTAAGGTTTTTAAAATAATCTCTTTGGATTTTTCAATGTCATTGACTGTACAAATAATTTCTACTCGATTGCAGGTCGATAAAAGTACAGCTTCTTTAATAATCCCATTATCCAATATGGTTTTTAAAAATGTTTCTCTTGCGCACTCATCGGGAAATGCCAATTTCTCACGCGTATGAATATCGGTATTTTTATGGGTGAAGCTTATACTTAAGTAACTCATTTTAGAACTCTCTTTCTATCATCGCTTTCATTATCATGATTAAATCTTGGCTGTTTTCATCTTTTAAAACATTAATGGCTTCAAGCCCTAAGTTTTTAGCTTGTAAAATCGCGTCTTCCAATGCATGAGTAAGATGCATTTGCTCTTTTATCCAAGCCATCTCTTCTTCATTTAATGATTTTTTGTACAACGACTCTAAGGTTTTTTTATCTTCTGTTCGTTGGTGTAAAAACAAGTAAGGAATGGTGACCTTCCCCTCAACAAAATCAAGCATAGCTGGTTTTCCTAACGTACTTGAATCTTGAGTAATGTCTAAAATATCATCCACCATTTGAAAAGCCAATCCCAAATTTTTCCCATACAAAGCATATTTTTCTTCATCTTTTTGGGCTAAAATTGCAGCGGCTTTAGCAGATGCTTCAATTAAAGAGGCGGTTTTTTTATAAATCATATCCAAATATAAATCGTAATTGCTGTTGAACTCTTTGGTTAAATCTACATCCAACATCTCTCCAATACTTAACAGTGTAACCGCATTGGAAATGGTGTAGGCAACTTTTGAATTCATTTGTGAAAGTTCTGTAAAGGCTTTAGAATATAAAACATCCCCAAACATAATGGCAGTTTTATTATCAAACAACGCATTAACAGAAGGTTTTCCTCTTCTGGTATCCGATTCATCAATCACATCATCGTGCAAGAGTGAAGCCGCATGAATCATCTCAACAACCGCACACAATTTAATGGCCTCATCGTTAATGCCTGCAATTTTTAAAATCAGTTTACTGCGCAACATTTTTCCCGTGGCAAGTAAATCCAAAAGCTCCAACGACTTTGCATCGTTGCACTCTTGCACAAAGGTTTTGATTTGATTTTTAACGAACTGTAACTCTTCCACAAAAAACCTTATGAATCTAATCTACAAATAATTTCACCTGCAAACTCAACGTAAAGCCCTTTTTTCATTCGTGCGACTTCATCGGCGTTTTCAAATGCGTATTGGGCAATGACTTTATTAATATCAAAATCTTCATCTTTGCCTTGAGAGAGTAATAACTCCATTGCAGCGTAACGTTCGATGATTTTATCGATTTCATCTTCAACAATTTCTGAATTCGCTTGTTTGCTGATATCAAAAAATTTTGACTTGGGACTTCCCATAAAAATGTCATCTTCGTCTTCTGTAAACCAATCTTTCATATAACTCATATTCTTACCTTTTTTTATACCAAACAAAGCATAACACTATTTACAGTGTTTTGCCTTGATGTGAATTAATTTTCTAAACGTACTCGCACCGATTTGGCATGAGCACTTAACCCTTCTGTATCAGCAAGAAGCGCACACGCTTCTCCAAGTTCTTGGATGGCTTCGTGTGAAAAACTGATAATTGAAGATTTTTTCAAAAAGTTTTCCACATTTAAAGGGCTGTAAAACTTTGCGGTGCTTCCCGTTGGAAGCGTGTGATTAGGACCTGCCATATAATCCCCAATGGGTTCTGGTGTATTTTGCCCTAAGAAAATTGCTCCAGCGTGTTTGATTTTTGCCAAAAGTTCAAACGGATTGTGTGTCATAACTTCTAAGTGTTCCGGAGCAATTTCGTTCATCAAATCAATGGCTTCATCCATACTTTGAGCCACAATAATAGCACCTCGCTCATCGATTGATTTTTGCGCAATCTCTTTTCTGCTGAGTGTTTTTAAAAATTCATCCACTTCAATACTGGTTTGTTTCGCGATCTCTTCACATGTCGTAATCATAATAGAACTCGCCATTTCATCGTGTTCAGCTTGTGAAAGTAAATCAATGGCTAAATATCGAGCATTGGCACTGCCATCGCTTAAAATTCCTATTTCACTTGGACCTGCAATCATGTCAATGTTCACTTCTCCAAAAACCAATTTTTTAGCCGTGGCAACAAAAATGTTTCCAGGTCCTGTGATGACATCAACTTTAGGAATGGTTTGTGTTCCATACGCCATAGCAGCAATGGCACTTGCCCCTCCTACTTTAAAGGCTTTGGTAATGCCACACAAATGACAAGCAGCCAATAGCAGTTCATTGGGTTCGTTATTGGGCGTGGGAGTACACACCACAATCTCTTTAACTCCGGCAACAATAGCTGGAATAGCATTCATCAACAAGCTACTTGGATACGCAGCTTTTCCACCAGGAATATACAATCCTGCACGATCAACTGGTGTTACTT
>JBAYZM010000196.1:0-4837 GCA_041672515.1 Arcobacteraceae bacterium | reverse complement strand
TGAAGAAGAACATCAAAATATCTTAGACTTTTTAGTACAAAACAGCGCTGAAACCTCCACTCAAGAAATGAGCTTTAAAATCAGTCAATCTATTGGAAATAACGATATAATTGCCATAACCCAAACCGATTTTTGGAAAAATGAACATAAAGATATTCCCAAAGAGGTGTTTGAACACCAAGAAGTTAAAAGTAAAGCCAACTGTAAAGTTTGCCACAGCGATATTGAGAAAGGATTAATCGAAGATGATAAAATTAAAAATATTAACGCTTTTATGTAGTCTTTTCTTAATATCACACCTTTATGCCAGTAAAGAGCATGAGACAAAAAATACTCATATTTATAAAAATTTGGACTACTTAAATTTAGATGCAAACCAAGAAGAGGCATTTAAAGCCATTTTGATTTCATGTAAAAAAGAGTTTTCTAAATATTATGAAAAAAAAGAAAAAGCACAACAAGAACTCCAAAAACTTATGCAAGAAGAGCATTTTAATAAAGAGAAATATGAAGATATTGCTGAAGATATTGCCGAGGAAGCCATTGAATTAGAGGTTAAAATATTCAAAAAAGTTCACCAAATTTTAACCCCAAAGCAAAGAGAACAATTTTCTCATTATTTACAGGAGTGGAAAGTTGAATAAAAAAGTACTTCTCATAGAAGATGATAAACAAATGAGCGATTTTATTGTGGAGTATTTAAACGATTATCATTTCAGTTGTGATGCTTTTTATAATCCCAAAGATGCGCTTGAACAACTGCAAAAAAACCCTTCCTCGTATGATATTGTTATTTTGGATTTAATGTTGCCTTTTATGGATGGCTTTGATGTATTTAAACGAATTAAAACCATCAGCGATATTCCCATTATTATCTCATCAGCACGCGGCGATATTGGCAATAAAATTTTAGGATTTGAACTGGGTGCGGATGATTATTTGGCCAAACCCTATGAGCCAAGAGAGTTGGTTTTACGACTTGAACATATTTTAAAAAAACAACACAGCTCGAAAATAAGCATAGGAGATTTTGTCATTGATAAACAAAATCGCGAACTTTTACTGGATAATTACCCCATTGATTTAACCAAAATAGAGTTTGAAATTTTTATTTTTTTGGTTGAGAATTGCAATAAAAATGTTTCCCGTGAACAAATCTTACATGCCACTTCTTTGGATTTTAATACCAAAAATCGAACCATTGATATGCATATTTCCAATATTCGCCACAAAATTGGCGATGATTCCAAAAACCCACACTACATCAAATCGGTTTGGGGTATTGGCTATAAGTTTGTGAGTTAGTTATGTCTATTTCTAAAAAAATCTCCATTTTATTTTTAATCAGTTTTATTCTTATGAGCATTATTGGCTTTTGGATTGATACGATTAACTCAAAACGAATTGATGATTTAATCAAAGATAAATATTTGAAAATATCCAATGAACTGCTTTTAAATATTGATAATAAAAGTAAAGTGGATGAGTTGATTGTCAAATACAAGTTAAGACCACTTAAGCGTATTTATCCTTCCTCTCATGAAATATTATATGAAAAAAAACATACCTTTGGTTTTATCTCCATTCAAAAAAAGTCCTTTGAAGATGAGTTTATTTTGCACATCAATTTTTTAGATGAAAATCTAATTTTAAAAACACCCGATGAACAAAATATCAACGATAAACTTCAACTCAATGCCTTGATTTTTTTAGATATTTTCGTTCTTTTGCTCATATTTTTATACATCTTAAAACTGCTTCATCCTCTTAAAACCATCACCAAAGAGATTGAGAATTTTAGCAAAGGCAATTTAAGCAGTCGAATTAACATCACTTCAAACGATGAAATAGGAACTCTTGCCCAAACATTTAACATCATGGCAAGCACTCTTGAAACATTAATTACAACACGAGAAGAACTTTTAAGAGATATTGGGCATGAACTGCGAACACCTATTGCTAAGGGAAAATTTGCCATAGAAAAGATTGATGATTTTTCGCAAAAAGAGTTACTCAAAAAAATATTTATGGATTTAGAAACTCTGACCAATGAACTCATAGAACTTGAAAAACTTAACTCTTCAAAACTCGATATTACAACTTTTAGCGCTGAAACACTTATTCTTGAAGCATTAAGTAAACTCTATATTACGGATGAATCTAAAATTCAACTCAATATTCAAAATGATTTTAAAATTACAGGCGATTTGCACTACTTATGTTTGGCTTTAAAAAACATTATTGACAATGCTTTAAAATATGCTACAAAACTGCCTATTTGCATTGATGTAACTGACAATGAAATCAATGTAAGAAATTATGGAAAAGCTCTTTCAAAAACATTAGAACACTATTTAAAACCCTTTACGCAAGAACTCTCTCAACGCGATGGTTTTGGTTTAGGACTCAGTATTGTAAACAAAGTCCTAGACAAACATCAATTTGCTTTAACTTATACTTTTGAACAAGAACAAAACCACTTTACTTTGCACTTTGTCAAGAAAGTGTAAAGGGAGTCCCTGAACTCTCTTGATACTTTTATATTACACTTTTTGAAACTCAATGTTGAGTTTAATTCAAAAGGAGAAAAGATGTTAAAAAAAGTATTGCTGGCTGTTCTACTAATATCAAGTAGTTTATTGGCAGAAAATAAGAATATTCATAACGAACCCATGGGTGTTCAAACCCTCTCATCACAATTAAGAGTTGTACTTTCCGAAGAGATGATTGCACTTGAAAAAGGAATGAAAGAGATATTTTCTTCTATGATTGCAGGAGATTACGAGAAAATTGAAAAGACTGCCACAAAAATTAAAAACAGTTATATTCTAAAACAAAAAATCACCCAAAACCAAAAAGAGGAGTTGCACACTAAACTTCCCGAAGCATTTCTTACATTAGACAATACATTTCATAAAGATGCCGAAATGTTAGAACATGTTGCCAATATTAAAAACCCAGACCTAACCAGTTTTTATGTGAACAAAATGACCAATGCGTGTGTTTCTTGTCATCAAAGTTTTGCTCAAGAAAAATTCCCACAGTTTAAACCTTTAAGCCCCAAAGAGAATATGCACAACCATTAATTTTCTACTTAAGTAACAAGTCATTTGCAAAAATAATGACTTGTTACTCATCACTTTTTACTTGTTTTATGATTCACCGATTTAAGTATATATTGAGTATAATCCACGCTAATTATTTTAAAAAGGTATAAAAAATGATTGAACTCATCAATAAAAAAGAGAACATACTTGAAGATAACATTGCTTTTGTGGAGCAATGGGATTTTAGCAAAGCCAATTTAAACGAAACCAATCGTATTTTAGCTATTACGCAAGTTGCCTCTATTTGTTATCAATCACCCAAAGCCTTAGGAAGTGAGAGTCTGTACAACCGTTTGATGGCTGAAAGTATGGGACTTCCAAGCAGCTCTTTTGAGTTTGTACCTGTTTTACTTGACCCTAAAAATGAAAAGCATCAAGAGGTGTTAGCACTTGAATACTCCAATGCCAAAAAATTTGGTGAAATTGTTGAAGGCAATTTGCTTTTAACCAATTATCGAGCGTTGGTGTATGATTTTGAAAAAAATCCCAAAGCCTATAGTTTTGATATACGCACCATTTATAACACCCAAGAAGAGTGCGAAATTATTGCTCAACATTTCAAAGTCTTTTTGTACAAAGTCGATTTACCCACAAGAAGCCAAATGGTAAGACACCGTATTTCTTGGCAAGAACTTTCACGACGTTATGTCAGTGGTAAACGAGTGCCTTTTGATTTTTACATTTCACGAAAAATGAAAGAGGTTCACAGTAACGATAAAAGCACGCAAGCCCTTATTGATTTGTGTGTGGAACACTACTATAAAGCCTTAGAAGAGGGAGTTAAACCCCAAGAAGCCAGACGTATCATCCCACAAGCTGCGTATTCACAAATTTGGGGTGCTTATTTGCCCACGCAATTGGAAAACTATTTTAAATTGCGTTTAGACTCTCACGCCCAATGGGAGATTCAACAAACCGCAATGGCTATGAAAGAACTTATTGGTTAATTTTACTGCCATGAGTCCATTAGAAATTGCCGATATTATCGGCATCATCTCATTTGCCTTGAGTGGTTTTTTAATTGCTGTTCATTATAAACTCGATATTTTGGGAATATTTATCTCTTCATTTTTAACGGCATTGGGTGGCGGAATTATTCGTGACACCATTGCCAATAAAACACCCTATGTTTTTGATGCCAATTTGCCCATTATTTTAGTGCTTTCCACACTGGTTTTTTCACTGATTTTTAAATTGCATAAAATTACCAATTTTGAAAGTAAAACCGCTTTTATTATCTCCGATGCCATTGGCTTAAGCTCTTTTGCCATTACAGGTTCACTTATTGCCATTGAAGCGGGTTTTAATTTTTTGGGTGTATTAATGTTGGCTTTTTTAACCGCTGTTGGGGGTGGAACATTACGTGATATTTTGGTCAATAAAGTGCCCTCTATTTTAGTGAGTGAATTTTACGGAACAGTGGCTATTATTGTGGGAGTGATTACCTATATTTTGCATATAACTCAACAAAGCAATCTCTTTACCTTAACGCTTTTATTTGCTTTTGGAGTGAGTTTACGACTGTTGGCATTTTATCGAAAGTGGAATTTACCCGTTCTTTAATCATTGAGCATATAAATGCTGCTTTCAATATCAATGGCTTTGGTATCAATATCTTTATTAAAAATTGAAGCCCCCAAATAACTCTCATTTATAACTCGATTTCGACCTTTATTTTTAGCAATATACAGACATTTATCGGCTCGTGTAATGGTATGTTCAATGTTGTT
>JBAYZM010000195.1:0-4848 GCA_041672515.1 Arcobacteraceae bacterium | reverse complement strand
TATAACCATGATTTTGAAATATTGCAAAATCAAGATTTGTTTCTACTCCTGCGTTATAGGCTGTATCTACTAAAAGTTTATTATGCTCTTTGAGTTCATTTCTAAGATAAACTCTTTTCTCATCCTCTTTTAATTTTTTGAAGTCAGTATCATCTTTTAACTCTTGCCTTCTTGTTTGTATAGCAAAATATGTTTGACCATTTGCTACTATTGGTTTAGATGGGTCTGCATTTTGAACTATAAGATAACACATATATCTTGATAGCTTAAAAGATGAATATTCTTTCGTAGCACCTTGACCAAACTTTAACTGCTCGGTGACTTCAACGAGGTGTTCTGAGACTTCTTTATTGCTGTTGATACAAGCTTTTTTTGCTTTTTCTATAACTTTTAAAAAGTTTCTAAAATCACTGTATTCAAGTGTTTTGGCAAATGCTCTTGCATACCAAAATTCATTGCCATTTTCATCGGTTTGTTTTATATCTTCAAAAGTTTGATGATGTGATTGTTTTATATCTTTATCCATCTTGCTTATCCTTATTTCAATATTATTTTAAAATTTTAACTAAAGAATTCAACTTACTTACAAAATATTTCATTCTATATTTTCTCGCATTAAAAGGTTATCTTTCAATTCATTTATTAAATCTACGTATTTCTTTTCACAATATTTATTTCTTTGATTAAAATGAAGGGCTATCTGTCTTTTTCCATTGCCCTCAGGCATTTGAAAATACTCTATTATCTCATCATAACTATTATGTATCATTATTTCATAATCAATAATTGAAACAATCTTTACAGTATCTAAAAAATCATATTTATATTTAAATAATTGTATATAATTTTCAAGAAGTGGTATATGAGTATGAATTACTATTATTCCATATTTATTTTTTATATCTAACTTTTTAAAACAAGAACCTAATTGTCCCAATGCTTTTTCAATAGTATCCTCAAATCTTTCTTTTAACTCTTTTGCACTTTTATTTAAAATAATTTCTTCATCTATATGTAAAAGTTTTGATTCTACAACTAAACATGATTCATTATCTAAAAGATAAAACTCTGCCTTATCCTCATTATCATTTTTAATAAGCTCATTACATTCAAAAAAATAATCACTATGTGAGAATTTTGTTAAATCTCTTACATAATTTTCAAATGTGTTACCAAAGTTATTTTTAAATCTTTGTGAATCTTTAAATTGTTGATTTATGACTTCAAATATTTTATAAGATAAAGAACTCAACAATATATTAATTGATGGTATTAAATAATACCCATTATTAAATGCAACAATAGGGTATGTTTCTATCAACCTTTTGGATTTCATAGTATTTTTAGTAATGCCTATTTTTTTAGCTTCTAATCTATACTTCTTTGTTGTTATTGAAAACATATCTAAAAACTTTTTTAACTTTTTACCATTTATTTTATTATCATAATCATTTAATAATCTAAGCATATTTTTAAAATCAAATGGTTCATAAATACTATGTTTACTATTATTTAAACTATAAAAATATACTATTTGATTAGGGGTTAATCCAAAAAACTCTTTAAATAAATCTTCTTTAGGTTCATATAAAGCCAATAATCTTCCCAAATCATTTATAGGAGGTTGGTAAATCTTTAGTTGTTCATATCCGTATTTTGATAATGCTAATTTCAAATCAAAATTTAAATCATCTTTAAAATTTGATTCATTATCATAACTATTTAAATACAATGATATAAATTTCCTATAATCTTGTTTTTTAGGAATATTATCAAACTTTACTACCATTTTTTCTCTATCAGATAATCTTAAAGCTAAATCTAAGAGTTTTGAATACCAATTTGAATTTCTAAGATTATATCTTTCTATTTCATTAGGTTCTATTTTTTCTAATTCTTCGTCTGATTTATTTTCGATTATTTTAATAAAAATAATCCATTCAAGTGTTGAATAAGATTTTATATGATTTATTAATCGCTTATTATCCATCTAACTTATCCTTTAATAACTTTTTTTTTCCTCTTGTTGAACTATTAAGTATTTCTAAATAGTTCGATTTTCAAAAAGTTCTTCTTCTTTATAAATAGCTTTTATGTGCATATTGATATTTGGAATTGTAACTTCAAAAAGCTCTGCTATTTGCTTTTGAGTCAGCCAAAGAGTATCTTTTGTAACCGAAACATTTAGTTCTAGTTCACCATCATTATAAATAACCATATCTGATTTATTAAGTTCATTCATTGTTTAAGTCCCAAATATTCATTTTATAAATAATAGCAAAATAATTACTTTACATTAAAAAATATGTCATTTTGCAATATTAACTTATTGTTTTCCTAATATAAATGACTTCTTATCATTTTCTTGTCGATACAGTTCCCAAATATGCATTATTTGTTCTTTTAACGCAAACATCGTAGAGGAAGAAAAAGTTCCAAGAAGAATTTTTTTATTTTGAGTCAATGCAACACTTTGATAGCCATTTAGATTTAATTTTTGGATAAAACTTTCTGTATTTTTCGTTTTCATATACACTTTAGCAAAAATAAAATTTTGACTGCTTTTTCGGGTGATGTAATCTTTTAATTCATCTCCAACCACATCAAACTTTTCGATATATTCTAACTCTTTGTTTTGGCAAAATCGGTTTTTGATTTTCATATTTGAGAAATCAAAATTCTCAAAACTTCTTCCACGACTTACAATATCCGTGTAAAAAAAAGTTGAGCTTTCATCGAAATTGAGATTAAAAAACTGAATATATCGGGCGTCTTTGTATAAAATCAACTCATCGTTTATGAACTCCAGATTTGAGTTGTTTTTTAACTCAATATTGATTTTTTGAATACCATACTCTTTTTTGCTGGGGTAAATTTTAGTCGCAGATTCAGTTGTGAGGATGAGATTTGAGTTATCAAGGCTTATAGATGTTCTGATTTTATCTTTGGGAAAAATACCCTCGCCGATATTGAGTAACTTGATGTAGTTTTCTTTATCGTTAAAATAGTAGTGTCGTGAGGGAAGTTGTAATGCTTCTAAACTAAATTGTTCATTTTTAAATGTAAAAGCGATACTCATGGTGTATTATCTCATTGTAGTGTAATACCTTAATGATACTCTAATTTTTCCCTCTTAGCAGAAGGTAACATTGGATATTTTTTAACCAATGTAGCCTTAAATCTCAAAAAACTTTTCTACCCACTTTTTCTCTTCGGGCGTGATTTCAAATTGTTTTAAAGGTTGTTGGTTAGCATCTAAAATGATTAACACATTGCCTTGAAGTTTTAAAAACTCTTTTCCCCACTGTTTGTCCAAACTGTCCATATATTTTAACGCTTCAGAGGCAGGTGGTTTTGTTTTTTCATCGGTTTTTTTATCCACAATGGTAAATCCGCCCAATCGTTTCTCAATGGTATAAGGCAAATAGGGTTTTATAATAGAATAAACACGTTCGTTTTTATTTTGAGGCAAAGCATTTTGAAAGGCAATGTAGCCAATAATAAAAAATCCAACTACAAAGCCTAAAAGAAGTAAATTACTGTTTTTTGTTTTCATCTGTTTTTCCCCAACTTTGTATGTATTCTTTGGCTTTTTGGTCTAAAAACTGCATTCGCTCTTTTCCTTTGGGCAATGTTTTACGGTAGCTTTTCATCTGTTCTAAAAATTCAACCATGCTGTTGGGAATGAGTTTTGATAGAAAAATACGCAACTGTTTTGCCACAGCAGGTGAAGCTCCGCCTGTTGAAATGGCAATGGTTAAATCCCCTTTTTTGACATACGAAGGGAAAATAAAATCGCAATATTGTTGTAAATCCACACAATTGCAAAGAGAAGGATATTGTCGTGTTTCCAAATAAATCTCTTCTTGTAATGTAAAATTATCCACAGCAGCAATAACAATATCAAACCCTTTGCAATCGCCTGTTTCATAGGTCTTGACAAAATGAGTTAAATTGTGTTGTTGGATTAATGCCATTGAAGCTTCATTATAGGCTTGGGCTATAAGCGTAATATTCTGCGTAAAATCAAGCAAATGTTCGAGTTTTTCTAAGGCAACATTTCCCCCACCTATGATTACAATCTTCTTATCATCAAACTTCAAAAATGCAGGAAAATATGCCATAGATAAACCTTTGTGTTAAAAAGTTATTCTAACCAAATGAAAATTAGCTTTCCTTAATTTGAATCAAGGAATATTTTTCAGATTGAAAAAATATTACAATTTGTCATATTTTTAATACAACTTTGATTCTTTTGTTATAGTTTTAAAAATGAAATATGAGGAAATCGTATGGAACTAACAGTCCAAGATATACACAGCAAAATACATACTATCCGAGGTGTTCAAGTCATGCTAGACAGTGATTTGGCAAAACTTTACACTATAGAAACAAAAACATTTAACCAGTCAATAAGAAGAAATATAAAAAGATTTCCAGAAGATTTTAGATTTCAGCTCAATGATGATGAAAAAAATGAACTGGTAACAAAATGTTACCAGTTGCAAAACTTAAAGCATTCGTATATAAATCCTCATGTTTTCACTGAGCAAGGGGTATCAATGTTAAGTGCTATTTTAAAAAGTGATACAGCCATCAACAGAAGCGTACAAATAATGAGAGCTTTTGTAAACATGAAAAAATTTATATCATCAAATAACGACCTTTTTAAAAAGATAGATATCATTGAAAAAAGACAAATAAAATACGAGATAAAATCAGATGAAAAATTTAATCAACTTTTTAATGCTCTTGAAGATAAATCACTCAAACCAACGCAAGGCATATTTTACGATGGTCAGATTTTCGATGCGTATAGTTTTATATCTGATATATTAAGAGAAGCCG
>JBAYZM010000194.1:0-4872 GCA_041672515.1 Arcobacteraceae bacterium | reverse complement strand
CATTCCAGATGGTTTGAATATGGATACGATTACCCTTGAACAAGCACTCTTTTTATTCACATTGCCAAGAGTGGTAGGACAAACCAATGAGGGTGAAGATGTTAAAGCCAATATTGGTCGATTTGGTCCCTATTTGCAAGTGAAAACCAAATTTTATTCTTTAAAAACAGATGACCCGTATACGATTGAACTTCCCCGTGCGTTAGAACTTATTGTTGAACTGGATGCAGCAAAAGAGAAATCAACGATTAAAACGTTTGAAAAAGAGAAAATCCAAGTCTTAATAGGACAATATGGTCCGTATATTAAACAAGGCAGAAAGAATTTCAAACTTCCAAAAGGTGCAAAAGCTGAGGAATTAACGCTCGAAGAGTGTTTGAAGATTATTGAAAATGATGCTAAGAATGGGAAAAAAGGGACAACCAGAAGAGTTGCTGCCAAAAAAAGCACTCCAAAAACAACCAAAAAAAGTACAACACCAAAGTCCAAATAGATGAAAATCGCCATCCTTTCGGACAGTCATTTAAAAGTTGAGTATACACAACAGGCGTTGGACTTCTTAAAATCGCTTGAGGCACAATATGTAATTCACGCAGGGGATTTATGTATTAAAGAGAATTTGGATATTTTAAAAAACTCTTCTTTGCCCTATGTATGTGTCTTTGGCAACAATGATAATGCGCTTTTGTCCTATGCCAATGCGTATAATATTTATAAAGAACCGTATGCATTTAAAATAGAAGAGATTAGTTTTAAGCTGATGCATTTGCCCATGTATTTAAATGGCAATACCGATGTTGTGATTTTTGGACATACGCATATTTTTGAAACCGATTTCAAAAATGGAACACTCTTTTTAAATCCAGGTGAAATTTGTGCAAGAGAGAAGTCCATCATAGAGTGTGTTCTTTTAGAGATTACCCCAAATGAACATATTGTTCATTATTACTCTAAAAGTATTCATGCTCAAAGTTTTACAAAAAAAGAGATACGATATGAAAGAAAATAAGAAAATATATTTTTGTGCTATTTGCAATATTGAAAGTGGTACTTGTAATGAAGATTGTAAGTTTTGTACGCAAAGTGTACGCTATAAAGCCGATATTCAACGTTTTAAGCGAAAAGAGATTGCGCAAATTGTCAAAGAAGCAAAGCAGGCAAAAGCCAATCAAGCCGTAGGATTTTGTTTGGTCACAGCGGGCAAAGGGTTAGATGATAAACGTTTGGAATTTGTTTGTGAAGCAGCACGCGCAGTAAAGCAAGAGAATTTAGGTTTAAAGCTTATTGCCTGTAATGGTACGGCTACTTTAGAACAACTCAAAGCGTTAAAAGCAGCTGGAGTGGATAATTATAACCATAATTTAGAGACTTCACGAGACTTTTACAGTCAAATCTGTACGACACATGAGTGGGATGAACGTTATCAAACTTTGTTAAATGCTAAAGAAGCCGGATTAAAATTGGTTTGTGGCGGAATCTTTGGCTTAGGTGAAACACAACAAGACCGAATTTCAATGCTGGAAGCGATTGTATCATTGGATCCCATGACGGTGCCCATTAACTTCTTTCATCCCAATGAGGCATTGCCGATTGTGAAAAACTCTATTACTAAAGAAGAGGCATTTAAACTCATTGAACTTGCCAAACAAATGCTTCCTAACGCACATAAAATTATGATAGCCGGTGGAAGGGAAGTGATGTTTGGTGAAGAACAATACGACGTATTTAAACACGGTGCAAATTCGATTGTGATTGGGGATTATCTTACAACGGTTGGGAAAACACCTAAAGAAGAGATAGAAGCGGTTTTAAATGCTGGCTATGAAATCGCACAAGAGTGCGATAAAAAGTAAGAAGTAAGAAGTGAGAAGTGAGTGAAGTATTGTGATTTTTAGTCCAACTATTCACTTCTTACTACTTACCATTCACTAAAATGGCATAGCCATTTTACTTAAGTCCCGACTCTTCAAACATAACCGTTACAATATCTTTATCGTAGGTTACTTTATAATCTTTTGGACTAGCAGGAAGTTGAAGCGCTACTCGAAAGAATTTCTCTTCTTTGTGATTGCCCACGGCTAATTTGGTAAAGTATTGAGAGTTTAAATCTTTTCTAAGTGTATAAAAAGTGGTGGTTGCTCTAAAATCTAAGATAATTTTATTCTCTTCATTAATATCAAATTTTTGGAACACTTCATATTTTGATTTAATCTCAAGCTTTTTACCTTCAAAACTGACTTCCAATCCAGGAATAACTGAAATTACAGCCTGTTTGGTATACATTTTTTCTTGTTCTGGCACATAGACTAAATTTTCATCAGGCACTTTTGGTTTTACGACCTCTTTTTTAGGTTTAGCAACGACTGGCTTTTTAGGTTCCACTTTGAGTTTAATGTCTTTAGCTTCCAGTGGTTTTGGAGTAGGTGTCATTTTTTCATAGGTGGATGGGTCTTTAACTTGAAATTCCTTAGGAAGATCTTCTTGTAATTCCATCATTCTTGCCAGTTCTTCCTCATACGTTTTGGTGGGTTCAAAAGGATTTTCTCTTGCACTTAAATGAGGGGTTCCTATAACCAGTAGTGTTATTAATAAATAAAAAAGTTTCATTCTTCAGGCTCCAAGTTTTTTAATTCAAAATACTCTTTTTGCAATCGTGCATTTTCAAGTTGTAATCGTCTTATCTCTTCGTTCAAGTAGTTTTGTTTACTCTTTAAAGAGGAGTAAACTTCGTACGAGATTGTCCCAAAAAGCAAGTTTGCAACATGCAAACTTAAGAATATAGTAACAGCAACAGAAATTGCTGCGATTACTATAAAATTTGTCTTATTCATTATTTAGAAAAAGGTTGTTTCCCTAAATATTCCGCATACGCAATTTCAGCACCAATCTCAAGCAATCGATTGTATTTAGCAATCCTATCACTTCGTGCAGTACTTCCCGTTTTAATTTGACCACAATTAAGAGCAACTGCAAAATCAGCGATGAAAGTATCTTCACTTTCACCACTTCGGTGACTCATCACACAGTTGTAGTTGTTTCGTTGTGCCAATCGAATGGTTTGCATGGTTTCGCTTACTGATCCAATTTGATTTGGTTTAATCAAAATTGAGTTGGCAATTTTTTTGCTAATACCTTCTGCAAGAATTGATGCATTGGTTACAAATAAGTCATCACCTACGAGTTGGACTTTTGAACCAAGCGTATCGGTTAAAATTTTCCAACCATCCCAGTCATCTTCACTTAAACCATCTTCAATTGAAACGATTGGATATTTTGAACATAAATCAGCGTAATACGCTACAAGCTCGGCAGAAGTTAATTCTTTGTTTTCAGATTTTAATACGTATAAGCCTTTGTCGTTGATCAGTTCACTCGCAGCTACATCTAAAGCAATGGCAATTTGCTCACCGGCTTTGTATCCTGCTTTTTCAATGGCTTGCATAATAACTACAATAGGTTCTTCATTGGATTTTAAATTAGGAGCAAATCCCCCTTCATCCCCAACAGCTGTACTTTCGCCCATGGCATCAATGACTTTTTTTAAGTGTTGATAAATTTCTGAAACCGCTCGTAACCCTTCGTTGAAATCTTCAAACCCAATAGGCATAATCATATACTCTTGAAAATCAACTGAGTTATTGGCGTGTTCTCCACCATTGATGATATTAAACATAGGAACAGGCATAGTCATAGCGTTTGCTCCACCTAAGTATCGGTACAATGGAATATTTAATGAAGCTGCTGCCGCTCGAGCTACTGCCATTGAAACACCTAAAACAGCATTTGCACCCAAATTTGAGTAGTTTGAAGTTCCATCAAGTCCTTTCATGACTGCATCAATTTCAGCTTGATTGTAAGGACTTAATCCTAATAATTCATCGGCGATAGTTGTATTGACATTTTCAACTGCTTTTAAAACACCTTTTCCCATATATCGGTTATCGGCATCTCTTAATTCTAACGCTTCTCTTTTTCCAGTACTAGCGCCACTTGGAACGATGGCACTTTGTTTTGTTCCATCACTTAGTATAACTGTTGCTCTGACGGTTGGGTTTCCTCTTGAGTCTAAAACTTCATCTGCGTATATATTATCAATAAATACCACTAGTATCTCCTGTAAGAATTATATAAATTTTGTCATATTATACATAATTTTTAATTGGTAATTGCTTTTATAATAAGAAATTGTAAATTTTAAGGGCTTAAAAATAGGATTTTAAGGGTTTTTAATGGAAAAGAAGAAAAAAAATAAAACATTTCTTTAAATTAGTTTAATATTAAGCTAATATTAAGAAATGTTGTGTCATACTTCACTTATCAATTTAGGGGTCGATTGATTCCGAAGAGTCTTTTCTTTGATTAGGCTCTATGCTTGTTTCGACAAGAAGGTCTAAGGGTGCAACAATAAAGTTGCAATGTGTCATAATCAAAAAGGATTTATTATGAGAATCAATACAAATATATCTTCGCTTAATGCGCAAGAAGCTGCCCAAAATACTAACAAACTTATGCAAAACTCGTTAGAGAAATTAAGTACTGGTGTAAGAATTAACAAAGCTGCTGACGATGCTTCAGGTTTGGCTATTGCTGATAAACTTAGAACTCAAGCAACTTCTATTAATCAAGGAATTGACAACGGTAACTCTGCAATTGCTTTATTACAAATTGCGGACAAATCTATGGCGGAACAATCTAAAATCTTAGATACGATTAAAGCCAAATTAATTCAAGCCAACACCGATACTACTTCTAGTGCAGGTCGAGAAGCTATTGCGAAAGATGTTTCTAAATTATTAGAACAATTAAACAACATTGGTGAACAAACCAACTACAATGGTAGACAATTGATTTCTAACTCTGCTGGTACTGGAA
>JBAYZM010000193.1:0-4873 GCA_041672515.1 Arcobacteraceae bacterium | reverse complement strand
AGAAGTGGTGTTTCAACTCCTACAACCTCAACAACCTCAACAACTCAAAAAGAAGAGGTTAATAAAATCGTTACAGCCATAGTAAATACCAATGCTATAAAAGTTGAAGTACCCAAAGTTGTTGCCCCTACAGTTCAACCACAACAAGTACAAACAAGAACAGCCATAGCACCAACCATTGATATGGGATTTGGTGAAGGCACAAAAGTATCTTTAGTTTCAAAACCACAAGAGGGTGAACCTACAAAAGTTCTAACTCTTAGTGAAATAAAAGCGATGCAAACACAACCAATGGAAGGGAAAGCAGATCAACAAAATAATGAAGGAACACCTATTGTTCAAGAAACAAGAGTATCGCTTTCAGCTAATTCAATAGTCGATTTAGTTAACGGTGGAGTAAATCTTCCTGATGGTGTTGAACAAGAGTTTTATGTTGTTGAAGATACAAGAAACTAAGAAGAGGATGAAATAAATGAAACAAATCAATAAAATAATAACACTGTCAGCTCTAAGCGCTTCAATACTTCTAGGAGCAACGCCAAATATTGGAGATGTTGTAAAACAAGTACAACCTCCCAAAGAAGTTACCCAACAAAAACAAACACCACTTGTGGAAATAAGTGGAGCACAAAAATATGCTCCACTAATGAAAGACGATAAAAGTGGTCAAACATTGTTGGTTAAAAGCTTTAAAATTGAAGGGGCACTTCATATTAAAGAAGAAACCTTACAAACTTTAATTGCTTCTTATGTGGGAAAAGAGTTAAGCTTTAAAGAACTCCAAGAAGTCACCTCTGTTATTACAAAAGAGTATAGAAATCAAGGCTATTTTGTAGCACGTGCATATTTGCCTGTTCAAAATATAAAAGAGAATAATGGGGTTATTACCATTGCTATTATTGAAGGAACCTATGGCGAGTTTAAATTAAAAAATGATTCTTTGGTAAAACAGAGTATTGTTCAAGGAATGCTTGATGATGCCAAACGAGATAATGTTGTATCTACAAATACGTTAGAACGAAGTATGTTAATCATCAATGATACTCCAGGTGCAGTTGTAACTGGGGCTGATGTTATGCCTGGGACTGCTGTTGGAACAAGTGATTTTGCCATTACAACACAAGCTTCAAAACCATACGATGGCTATATTATTATGGACAATCAAGGAAGCCGATACACTGGAAAAAATAGAGTCATGGCAGGGGTTAATTTTAACTCTCCATTTAATATTGGGGATAAAATATCTCTTTCTGGTTTGGTATCAAATGGGGCTGATTTAAAAAATGGAAGAGCAGCATACAGTGCTCCTTTAATGTCCAATGGGTTAAGAGGAGAAGTATCGTATTCTCAAACAACCTACTCTTTGGTTGACCAATATGAATCTTTAGATGCCAAAGGGGATTCAAAAACCTTAGATGCAACATTGACTTATCCAATTTTAAGAACACGATTAGAAAATCTTAATGCTTCATTAAACATTGCCAATAAAGAGTTAAAAGATGAAATACAAAGCAGCAATGATATTACTAAAAAAAATGCCAAAGTTTTAAACCTTGGGTTAGATTACACCAAAGATTATTTAGCATTTGGATTTGATTCACAATCATCAGTAAATATGGGCTTAACCTATGGAAATTTAAGCTTTGATGATGCCACCAAAAGAGCCGATGACATTGCTGGGGCAAATACCAATGGCGATTATTCTAAAACCACTTTAGCATTAGGACACAACATTGCGTTTACTCCTATCATCTCTTTAGAATCTTCATTAAAAATGCAATATGCCTTAGGAAACAAAAATCTTGATGGAAGTGAAGATTTCTCTATTGGAGGAGCGAATGGAATTAAAGTCTATCCTGATGGTGAGTTAAGTGCAGAAAATGGATATTTATTTAATATTGAAGGAAAATACAAACTTCCAAATATCAATGAACTTTCAAACACTGTAGGTATTTTTTACGACAGGGGAAGAGCTTTTATGGCAAACAACACAGTAGGATTTGAATCCAAATCATTACAAGATATTGGGGTTGGGTATTATGCAAATTATAAAGATTTCTTTGGAAAACTTCAAGTTGCTTGGACAGCTAACAGCGAAGCGGTTTCTAGTGAGCCACAAGCCAACAGCCGTATTTTATTTCAAGGTGGGTGGAGCTTTTAGAAGCTTCACTTCCATACACCCTTTAACGGCTAAAATATTTTTCTTATACTGTGACAATACGGCGTTTTTCCTGTTTTAAAGTAATAATCTTGATGATACTCTTCGGCTTCAAAAAATGGTGTGTTGTGTGTAGACATTATGCTCGTTGCCACATTGTATCCTTTGGTTTCTAATTGAGCAATGATAGTTTTAATACTCTTTTTTTCATCTTCATTGCTGTAAAAAACGGCACTTAAATATTGGCTTCCAATGTCTGGACCTTGCCCATTGATTTGGGTAAAATCGTGAATTTCAAAGAAAAGTTTGGTCAATGCTTCAAACGAAACTTGCGTATCATCGTAATTGACTTGCACGACTTCCAAATGCCCGGTAAGTCCTGTACACACCTCTTTATAGCTTGGATTGGGTGTGACTCCACCCATATATCCGCTTATGGCACTTAAAACTCCTGCTTCTTGTTGAAAATAATATTCCACGCCCCAAAAGCAGCCAGCAGCAAAATAGGCTTGTTGTGTTGCCATAAAAAATCCTTTAGTTATTGACAATATATTTCTTAATTTCATCTCGCCAAATCACATAGGCATTGGCTTTGAGATGAAGTCCATCGTGGGTATAATCTTCGATGAGAAGTTGATTTTTGGATAATTTTTTATTCAAATCAATAAATTCAATATTGTTTTCTTGACAATAGTGTTGCAATAGAGTGTTTAGCACGGTAACTTTGTCATTGTAACCATTCTCTTTTTTTGCGGTATACAAAGTGGATTGAACATACGGTGTGATGTTGTTTTCTCTTAATTTTTGAATAATTTTTTTATGATTTTCAAAAATCTCTTCCACGCTATAACTTTGAAAAATGTCATTAATGCCGCCCATTATAAAGACTTTTTTAGGATTCAATTCAAGTACTTGATCGAGTCTTTGCAAAAATCCAGCCGTGGTATCACCATTGATTCCTCGATTGATGATGTGGTAATTAAACAACTCATTCCAACTCACCGCACACGTGATTGAATCCCCCAACATCACCACATCGGATTGTTTGGTTTGGTAAATTTTGTGAAGGTCATAAATATTGTTGTCTCCAAAATTGAGTTTGTTTTGCGAAGAGGCAAAGAGTTGGCTTGGTATCATAACAGCTCCAATAAAAAATAGTATCGTTTTTTTGAATAAATTTTGTGTTTGTTTCATAGGTATCCTTGAGTATTGATATGGCTGCATTTTATTGGATTAAAGCTTAAGATGTAATGTATTAAATGGATTAAAAATATCCAAAAAGAATCTTTATTTATTAAATAGCTACTATTTGTATCACCCTCTTTAGCAAATTGCAAAATAACTATAAAGTTATTTAGTAAATCCAAAATATGCCATATAATTTGATAAAAAAATAAGGAAAGAAAATGAAAATAGTTTTATCGTTATTGCTATTTTTGAACCTTTGTTTTGCCAATACTTTTAACGATGCGCTTGAAGCATATCAAAAAGAAGATTACACCAAAGCCTTTGGTATATTTGAAAAACTTGCTAACGAAGGAAATGCCTCCGCCCAATACAATCTTGGCGTCTTGTACTACTATGGTGATGGAGTTGCTGTGGATAAGAAAAAAGCCTATACCCTTTTAGTACAAGCTGCTGACCAAGGTCATGAGGAAGCTCAAATCAGTTTAGACACAATATGTGAAGAGGAACCTTCGGTTTGTCAATAAGCTATTTTAGTTCGCTTCAAATTCTAACGAGATTGAATTGACACAGTGTCGGGTATTTTTAGGCGTAAACCCTTCGCCTTCAAAAACATGTCCTAAATGCCCACCACAAGTGGCACACACAATCTCTACACGTCTTCCATCTGCATCGGGAACTCTTTGAACCTTTCCTAAATCGTCATCAAAACTGGGCCAACCACATCCTGAACTAAATTTTGTGCTTGAATCGTACAACACCGTGCCACATTTTTTGCATTTGAAAACGCCTTTTTCTTTAAAGTCGTTGTATTCTCCGCTAAACGGTCGTTCTGTTCCTTTGTTTTCTATCACGGCTTTTTCTTCGGGTGTTAAGAGTTTGTATGGCATTTTTATCCTTTTATAACACAATTTTTGCCACTGTGTTTTGCTTTATAAAGCGCTTCATCGGCTCGTGATACAATTTTTTCAATGGTATCATCTTCACAAAACGTCGTCACCCCAAAACTGGCTGTCACTCCGCCTTTGATTAAATCGTGCAGTTCAATATCATTTTCAAAGGCTGCTCGTATTTTTTGAGCCACTTCGTATGAATCCTCCAACCAAGAATCATTAAGTAAAATTAAAAACTCTTCCCCACCCCATCTTGCAATATTATCACTGGCACGCACTTGAATATTTAAAATGATGGCGATTCGTTTTAAAACTTTATCGCCGACAATATGCCCATAGTTGTCGTTGATAAATTTAAAATTATCAATATCAAGAAAAATAACCGAGCGGGCTATTTTATCTCGATTAAACAATCGTAACGCTTTTTCAAAATTTAAATTAAACGTACGTCTGTTGGGCAATTTGGTTAAACTGTCATACGCGGCCAGTTGTTCAAGTTTGTTATTGTAACCTTTGAGAGTGAAAAGTATAATGGCAATAATAACACACGTCACCAACAACGACACAATAAGATTAAGAATAAATGTCTTCTCTACTTCTTTGGTGAATTTTTCAATTTCAGCTTCTACGAGCAAAT
>JBAYZM010000192.1:0-4881 GCA_041672515.1 Arcobacteraceae bacterium | reverse complement strand
CCTCTTTACTTTTTAAATCACGAGGCAAAGGATACGGGAAAAACGATTTAATGGCTTCAATATCGCACGTTTGTCGTACGGGTGCTACTAGCATTAACTTATCCAAAGTAATATTAAGTTCATCCAGACAATGAAACCAAGCAATATTTCCCAAAGAGTGACACACCACAATATTGGGTTTAAAAGATTCAACCTCTTTTTTAATGTACGCTTTCCACTCTTGAATGTTAGGGAAATCCCTATTGGGTAACGCAGGAAAAGAAACCACATAATTCTCTTTGATTAAATCCGCTGCTAAATGGGCTTGCCAATGAGGAAAATCACTTCCTCCCCAACCGTGTAATATTAATACTCTTTTTGCCATACTTCTTTTCCTATTTAATATCTCGTACACATCGTACATATTTATTGACATTTCGGTTGTCAAAATATGCGGTTCCACTGATAAAATTCATATAATCGGCATAATACCAAAAGGTTCTAAAATGGGCTTTATATGCCCAATATCCTGTGGGAACATTGTATTTAAATGCTTTGTTGATATAGGTTTTTCGATTGAGCTTATCCACAATCGTTTCAAACTCTTCAATTTTGGGTAAACGCCAATTAGTGTACCCTGCATGACTTAATTTTTCACAATATTCAATGGCTTCTTTATGGGTTAACTGTAAGGAAACACTGCTTGAATTATCTGCCCACATTAAATGAGTAGTATGATCTTTTACCACTTCGCTCGAGGAGTCTCTGTGTAAAAGGGCAGCCGTACTTAAGGATAGAAAAAATAAGATACAAATCAGATATTTCATGGTTACTCCTTTATATCAAACTTACCTTGCTCAACGCGTCGTTTAACGCTGACATCCAATAACTCTACTTTTATTTTATCATTTTCTTTAAAAATTAATCCCACGAGTTCTTTACAAATAATTTTTTCTTTGTTTACTGTGGTATGTTTTTTCCACTCTTCAAATTTTTCTTCATACAAACTGACGATATTTTTCTCAAATGTGCTTCTTGAATAAATCAAATAAACAACCAATGCCAATAAAATAGTCAAAGGAATGAGGATATCAAGACTCACAATAGTGCCTTACTTCTTTGTCGATTTGGAAAATCTCATCGATACATTTGGCATGCACAGTATCAAACTTTTCAAGGGCATTGAGTGTCATTTTAGCAATCTCTAAAAAACCGATTTTATTGTTTAAAAAGTGTGAAACTCCTACTTCATTGGCGGCATTTAATACCACTCCCAAATGAGGATTTTGAAGCATATACTCTTTTATTTCCCAAATAGGATACCGAGCTACTTCAATTTTCTTAAACTCCAACGTCCCTATTTCAAGTAAATTAACCGGTTTTAAGACTTCAACATTGACCTCTTGTTTGATCGCATACGCAATAGGCAATTGCATACACGCATTGGCAATATGAGCGGTGGTGCTTCCATCTTTAAAATTTATCAACGCATGAATCAGTGATTTTGTTTCAATAATGGCATCAAGATTGGTGGTATTAAAAAGCCATTTGGCTTCTAAAAGTTCAAACAATTTATTGGTCATGGTTGCACTGTCAATCGTGATTTTATTGCCCATGCTCCAATTGGGATGATTCAGCGCTTCTTTTACCGTAACATTTTTAAGTTTTTCCAAAGGATAATCGCGAAAAGAACCCCCACTGGCAGTGATGGTCATCGAATGAATGGCTTTGTTTTGAAGCAAATACCACAATCCAAAATGTTCACTGTCTATGGGCATAAGTTTACTTTGGTCAATAAAAGCGCCTGCAACTACGAGGGATTCTTTATTGGCAAGTGCAATCTTTTTGCCACACTCTATGGCTTTAAGCGTAGGTTTTAACCCTAAAAATCCTACCAGTGAATTCACCACCGTTTGTGAAGTAGAGTTTTCAATAGCTTCTAAAATGGCATCAGGTCCAAAAGTAACATCACTGTGATTGACTTTATGCACATCTTCTTTATTAGCAACAACAACTTTTAAGGGATTGACCTCTTTGATTTGTTGGTTGAGTCGTTCAATATTATTGCCCGCGACTAAAACTTCAACATTTAAGTCAAACTTTTTAGCCACTTCAATCGTATTGACGCCAATAGACCCTGTACTTCCGAGTATAATCAAGCAAAGGCTCGTAAAAGAATCAGCATCATGATTCCTGCAAATAAATAGCCATCGGCTCTGTCTAAGATTCCTCCGTGTCCTGGAAGTAAATTTCCACTGTCTTTGACATTGGCTTCTCGTTTTAAATAACTTTCAAATAAATCACCAAATACTGAAGCAATGGCAACCACAAATGAAATTAACAAACTGGTCCAAATAGACATTTCACCAAAAGAGAAAAAACAACCTAAAAAAGAAGCCACGGCAACACCGCCAATGACACCTTCGATTGTTTTGTTGGGACTGGTTTGGCAAAATTTTGTTTTACCGATACTTCTTCCCACAAAATAAGCCCCAACATCTGTACTTGAAACGACCACTAAAAGCCAAAACATGACTTGGATTCCAAATTCCGTATAAAGAGAAAATAAGAATAAAAAAGGCGCTGTGGGGTAAAGAAGGATAACAAAAAACCTTTTATCCAACTCTTTGGTATAGGCTAAAATAGAGGCATAGATTAAAGCAACCACAAAAACCAAATCTTCAGGGGTGGGGTGAAAATAGGCAATAATCCACAAAATAGCACTGACAACATAGATATATTTGTTTTCAAAAGAAAAAAGCTTTTGGGCTTCATACAAAGCAATGGCTAATAACGTTCCAAAAAGAACCCACATTACAGAATATGAATCAATATAACCAATAACCAATATCCCAAGAAGCAAAACTAGTCCCGTTTTAATACGTGTTGAACTAGAAGAGAGTAAATTTGACATTTCACTTAACCTTAAATTTAAAAGTTGAAGATTATACTAAAATTTGGCTTGTTATTTACAAAATGCGTTTTGGGAAAATTTTTTATTCTTACGCAAGATACCAAATATCTCATCTTCAATGTTTTATGTTCTATGTAATTTGTCTTATACTTTTGTGCATTGGCATTGGCAAGATTCGAGTTTATTTGTCTTGTTGAATCAGTAGGTCGTATGGCTCCACAAAAAGAGTTTACAAACCTTGAGAGTGAGTTAAAACATAACTTCCATGAAGAATTTTATGCTCTTTTTCATAGATTGCTTGAGAGATTGAAAATATAACGTAGGTATTTTCCCCTGCTTTTGCATTTTGTATCATTTTAGTATTGCTGTAAAAATTACTTCCAGCAATGTCGAGTCGAGAACTGTTTGCCACAATCCCTGTTGAAGCAAAAATATCACTTGCGCTGAGCATTAAAGATGAATTCCGCATGACGATTGCCTCATCGTTGGTATTGATAATGCTGTGTTGTATATGGACACTTGAATTAAACATTTCAATTTTATTAAGGTGTGAGTTTTCGATAACAACATTTCGACAATTATTGAGTACTACGACTTTATACTTGCCCGATATAAGCATATTTTCTTGATTATCAAGACGCAACACCTCATCGTATTGTGCTAAAGAGATATTTTTGGGCTTAATACTAATGGGTTCTTCTAAAAACTCTTTTACATAAAGAAAATAACTTTTAAAGGCATCTGTCATGGGAACATGTCCGGCATTAGGAATTATTTTTAATACTGAATGTGATAAAAACTTATTTAAACTGTATCCGGTTCGTAGGGGGGCAATCGTATCTTGTGCGCCCCAGAGAATAAAAGTCGGAACATTTATTTTAGGAATAATATCCCCAAAATCTTCAATCCCTAAGCTGTAAGCAGCCACAACTTCTGTGCTGCCATACTCAATAACATCACTCATACTAAAAAATGATTGCATTTTATTCATCAGCAAAGAGGTAAATGTTATTAACTTCCCATCATTGGTTTCATTTGCATTGTGTGAATTTAATTTTGAAGCAATGAGGGATTTACTGTACGCTTCTTTATGCAAAACTCCAGCAACATCTATGAGCATTAACTTTTTCACTTGTTCAGAATTCTGTGAAGTAAAATGTAAAGCAATCGCACCTCCCATAGAATGCCCAACCAAATAAAAAGGTTTTGTGCAATATGTATTCGTTAGAAAAGAAAGCAGTTTGGAATAGTTTGGTATGGTATACGATTGTTTTGATCGTGATGAATTTCCAAAACCCGATAAATCAAAAGTAATAATATAATACTCATCTTTTAACTTTTCAATCGTCGTATTCCAAACTGCCGAAGCTTCATTTCCCAAACCATGAACAAACACTATTGTCTCATTATCTGGATTGCCTTGAACTTTTACATACACTTGTTCGTTAAATACGGGTTCAGAAATCAATCCCTCAAACGCGTGCAGATTTAAAGTTAAAAGAGAGAGTATGAAGAGTTTATATAAATAAGACATATGAAATTATTATCTCTTTTTTATTGATACGAAGTTAAAGGTTTTATTGTGAATCATTGATGACAAGAGTAAGTGTGCCTTGGGCAAACTCTTTTGTATGATTTATATCAAATACAATAAATCCCATTTCATAAACATTTCCAAACACAGCTTTGTTTTCTAAATCAATAATCACTTCTAAAGGGGGTGTATCGTCCATAAGTTCAGCATCTTTAACACTGACAATAAAGCCCATTTTTGATTCTTCTTGTGAAAAAACGGCACTGCTTTGAGCGGCTGCTTCAAAAAGCATTGCCAAAGTAGGAACAAAAGGAAATTGGCACTTAACTTGTGCGTTCGTTTCATTCACCGTTACTACTTCTTGGGCAAATTTAAGAGGGGCTTGATGGGGAATATTCATAGTTGTATACTTATTATATTGGATTGGTCTTGTTGCATTTCTTTGGCAAGCGTT
>JBAYZM010000191.1:0-4909 GCA_041672515.1 Arcobacteraceae bacterium | reverse complement strand
TTAATACTTTTATTTAGATAGATTTTTACGCTTCTTCCGTCACATAAAATGTAGTTTTACCATTTTTAGGGTCAAAATTCACACCATCTTTTGAGATATATGTGTTTATGATTTTTCTGGCTTTTACAAATGAACTTGCCGTTCCTATCTCTTCTCTTTTATCATCTGGTGTGATTACTGTTTTGTCGTAACCTTTTGCAAATTTTTTGGCAACACTTGGGTCTTTAAATGAATATTTCACAATCTCAATATCTCTTTTTACATCGATTGTTGCTTTTTTCTTTTCATCTTCAAATCTTAAAATTCTGTTTCCATTGGATGAAATTTTCATGGTAGTTGCTGTTTCGATATTAGGTGTGTCTTCAACAATGACATACTCTTTTCCATTGATTAATAATATTTCATCATCTAATTTTTTAATCTCTTTAATTATTGTTTTTTTGCCTTTTGCCATTTATAAACCTTTATATTTTTTTGTATTGATTTCGTATTGTAGCCAATATTTATGCCCTATTCTTTAAGGGCACCTCTAAAAATTAGAACACCTATAAACGCCAAAGGAGTGTTTCTAGGTTAAAGAGTTTTAATGTAGGACTACTTTTAGTAATTCAAGTTAAAACTCTTTAAGATAGGAATACTCATTTGTCGCCCAAAGGGTAGTACATTAAGGCACAATCTTTTAAAAAAAAGAATCTCGAATTAGCTACGGCTAGTCCTTCGACTCTTTTTTTTAAAACCTTACACCTTACTGTACTATTTATAGGTATTCTAATTTTTAGAGATGCCCTTAAATATATTTTTTTTGGCTATACTATGAACTATCTAATCAAAAACTTACCAAGAAAGAACAAAAATCCAATGAACTTATTATCCAAAAACTGTTCCCTCGAAGAATCTATCGCAAAAATGCAAAGCGTGCTCAACACTGTTGGCTGTTTAACGACTTTTTCACAAGAAAAAAATCCACTTAAAAATTGTTATTCGGTCAATTTAGCTTCCAAAGAAGCTCCCAATCATATCTATTCAAACGGTAAAGGTGTGGTTTCTCAAGCCAGCATTGCCAGTGCGTATGGTGAGTATATTGAACGACTGCAAACCAATAACTTTTTTATTGATTTTCATTTGCCCCATCGAAAATATTATCCCGATGAAGTGGCTTATGAATTCAATGGCGATTATTTAAACCATGAGTTACGTGCCATTTATAACCCAAATGGTGAACTTGAACCCAAAGATTTAATCGATTTTAACAGTGACTACACCAATAAAATTGTTGCCTTACCGTTTATTAAACAATCAAGCCATGAGAAGATTTATATTCCCATTAATATTTTAAGCAATTTGTATGTCAGTAATGGACTAGCTACTGGAAACACAGCAAAAGAAGCGCAAGTTCAAGCCTTGAGTGAAATATTTGAGCGTTATGCCAAAATTGAGATTATCAAAAAAGGGTATGCTTTACCCAAATTTCCAGAAACCATTGTTAAGCAGTTTTCTAAAGTTGCTAACGATGTAGCACACTTACGTCGTTTAGGTTACATTGTGGAGGTCTTAGATGCTTCTTTAGGGGGAAGATTTCCCGTTACAGCGATTTCTTTAATTAATCCACACAACTCCACGTTGTTTGTCTCTTTTGGAGCCCACCCTATTTTAGAAGTCTCACTAGAACGAACCATGACAGAACTCATGCAAGGAAGAGATTTAACCAACTTAGATGCGTTTGAAACTCCTACATTTGACATGAGCATTGTTTCAGACAGCTTTAATTTAGAAGCCCATTTTATTGATTCCAATGGAAAATTGGGATTTCCTTTTTTAAGAAAAAGTAAAAGTTTTGAATATGCTTCATGGAAATATGAAGGGCAAAACAGCGATGAGGAATATGCTTTTTTATTGGATATTTTAAAAAGAGAAAATAAAGAGATGTATTTACGAGAGTACACCTATTTGGACTTTTATTCGTGCCAAATGATTGTGCCTAATTTTTCTGAAGTGTATCCAATTGACGATTTGGTGTACAACAACAAAAACAGCGGAAAACTCATACGTGATATGATTTTAAACTTTGAACACTACGAAAGTTCTGATATTTTAGAAGCCATTGAAACACTTGATGACAGTTTAAATGTGGAGTTATACATTGGGGTTATTTTTGAAAACAAGTTTAATTTGGGCGAATTTAGAGCTCAAATCTTACTTAACGCTCAAGAGTATCAAGAAGCGATTGCGGTGTTAGAAAACAGCAACAATTCTTTGGGTCACCTAGTAGCGCAGTTGTTGCGTCTGAATTTAAATGACCATGTTTGGGAAGAGTATGAAGAAGCTTTAGAGAATATTTATGGCAAAATTGCACTCCAAAAAGCAGTCAATATTATTGAACAAAAAGAGTTTTTAATCAACCGAACCTTACATACGGATTACTACAATATGTTGGGATTGTTCGACAAACTTGAAGCCAAAAAATCAATTTTAGGAAAATAAATCAGCAATGGAAATGCACAATAAAAGATTTTTCTATATTTTAATGTCTTTTGCTATGTTTGCATGGGGCGTGTCATGGGTGAGTGCTAAATTTGTCAGCACCTATATCAACGAATATGAACTTATTTTTTTACGTAATGTTTTAACGATTATTTCGTTAATTCCCATGTTAATTTACACCAAAAAGTATTTTAAAATAACGCCAAAAAGTTTTGCCCTCTCAACGTTGGCATCGGTTTTTATGATTTTATACATGAAATACTACTTTTTGGGATTACAACACGGAACGGCCAGTTTAGGAGGAACCTTTGTAACGACTCTTATTCCGATTAATACGTTTATTTTAATGGCACTTTTTTTCAAAAAAAGAATTACGCCCAAAGATATTTTTGCCCTAAGTTTAGGGGTTATTGGAGTATTAACCATTATTCACATTTGGACATTTAATGCCCAAGAGATTTTTGCACCACAAAATATCTACTTCTTTTTAGCGGCACTTTTATGGTCGTTGATTACCATTACGAGTTCAAGAAGTACAGAAGTTTCGCCCATTGTTTTTAGTTTTTACATGTATGTGATTTCTACTTTTATGGTATTACTCTTTTTTGTTGATGTCAAAACCATCGCATTTGAAACCTTTGATACGCTTTTTTGGTTTAATATGTTTATTATCGCCATTGTTTCAACCAGTTTTGCCACCACGATTTATTTTATTGGTATTGAAAAACTCGGAGCCAAAGAAGTAACGTCGTTTATTTTTTTAGTGCCTTTTTTTGCTATCATCACAAGTGTTATTTTTTTAGGAGAAACCATCAACCTTTCTATTATAGTAGGGACGGTTTTAACGATTATTGCCTTAGCCATTTTAAACAATATCATTGTTTTACAACGAAAAAAATCTTAAATTATTTACCCAAGGAGAATCCATGCAATACATTCAAACCACCCAAAAAAGTGTTCAAGAAACAGTCAGTGCCATTGAAAAAATAGCACCCAATTATAAATTTGGTGTCTTAAATATACGCAATATGAAAGAGACATTGGTTTCAAAAGGTTTTGAGCTTAAAGAAGAGTGTTATATTATTGATATTTGCAATCCCAGCATTGCGTTTACTTTTTTAAGTGAAGATATGTTGCTCTCTTCTGTTTTACCGTGTAAAATATCGGTTTATTCCCAAGAGGGTGAAACAACCATTGTGATGAACTCATTAACCCAAATGGTTGATGATATTAACCCCGATTGCATTGAAGTTGCCCAAGAAGCACAAGCTGCGCTTCAAGCCATTATAGATGAAGCAATATAATATTTATCTTTATTAATATTGCTTTGAAACACTTTTAGGTATCATTTACACCATTAAACATTATAAGGAATGCAACAGCTATGATTGAGAAAAAAGGTTCAATACTATTAGCAAGAGAAGATATTAAAGTATTTGATTGCACAATACGAGATGGCGGGTTAGTTAATAATTATCATTTTACCGATGAATTTGTCAAAGCACACTATGAAACCTGTGTGGCTGCGGGTGTGGATTATATGGAAATAGGCAAAAATGTTTCCCCAACACTTATGAGCGAAGAAGAGTACGGTTGTTGGAATTTTTGTAAAGAAGAAGACATACGAAGAATTGTAGGTGAAAATAAAACCGATATGAAAATTGCGGTCATGTCAGATATTGGACGATCACTTAAAGAAGAGTTACGACCCAAAAGTGAAAGCGTGGTCGATATGATCCGAATTGCCACATACATTCACCAAATTCCAGCAGCCATTGAACTCATCGAAGATGCTCATGCCAAAGGGTATGAAACCACGGTGAATATTATGGCGATTTCAAAATCGTTTGATCATGAACTCGATGAAGTGTTAGAAGCTTTAAGCAAAACTCCTGTTGATATTATTTATATTGCGGACAGTTTTGGTTCTTTTTACCCCGAACAAATCAATGCTTTAACCGAAAAATACCTCAAAGTGGCTCAAAAAAGTGGGAAACAAATTGGAATCCACGCGCACAATAACTTACAACTGGCGTACGCCAATACGCTTGAAGCCATGATTTACGGTGCAAGTTTTCTCGACGTGACCATTTCAGGACTTGGTCGTGGAGCAGGAAATTGCCCACTGGAGCTTTTGATTGGTTTTCTAAAAAATCCAAAATACAAACTTATGCCCGTATTGAAATTTATCGAAGAGTACATTGTACCATTGGAAAAAGAGCTTGATTGGGGATACAGTATTCCGTATATGATTACAGGACAACTCAATGAACATCCACGAGCTGCCATGAAAGCCCGTGATGAAAAAGACACGCAATACATCAATTTTTATAACAAACTCACCGAAGAGTACAGCTAGTCAAAAAAGGAGCGTTCCTTTTTTGATGTAAAAGTCCTATTGCCATGAAGTATGAAATAAAAAATAACA
>JBAYZM010000190.1:0-4910 GCA_041672515.1 Arcobacteraceae bacterium | reverse complement strand
CCACATTTTTTCCTTTAATTTACTTCCGTTAAAATTACTGCTTTTCCATTGATAACAGCAACTGTATGTTCATAATGACTTGTTCTTAAACCATCTTTTGAGACAACATCCCAATCATTATCCAAAATAACTGGTTCTTGATTTTTTTGGCATATCATAGGCTCTATACAAAAAACCATTCCATTTTTAATTTTGGGTCCTGCTTTTACATTTGGAGTTTCTACATAGTTGGGAATTTCCGGTTCACAATGTGGTTTTCTACCAATTCCATGCCCACAAAATCGAACCAAAGGAACAAACCCTTTGCCTCTGATAAAATCTTCAATGGCTTTTGAAAGTTCTTTAAAACGCATTTCTTCTTTTATGATGCCAATGGCATAATATAAAGCATCTTTTGAACACGCAATTAAGGCTTCATCTTCTTTTGAGATTTGTCCAATAGGCATAGTAATGGCTGCATCACCATACCAACCATCAATTTCACTTCCTATGTCAATACCTAAAATATCACCCTCTTTTAAAACTGTATCACTTGGAATTCCGTGAATAATAACTTCATTTAAAGATGTGCAAATTGCATTGGGAAAGCCGTATAAACCTTTAAAAGATGGTCGTGCACCTAAAGAATGTAAAAATTGTTCACCCAGTGTATCGACTTCAAGTAAAGTCATTCCAGGTTTAACATTGTGTTGTAAGTAGTGTAAAGTCTTCGCAACAGCAAGACCTGCTGTACGAAGCTTTTCTATTTCATCAGTTTTTCTTAATGGAATTGCCATAAGTTTTACAAACCAACCGCACTTAATGTATCGTATTTGTTCATGTATTGTTGTGCTTCTATTTTTCTCATAGTGTCAATTGCCACTTGAACAACGATTAAAACTGCAACCCCACCAAAATAAAATGGTACGCCCATAGCTTTTACTAAAAGCCAAGGTACAGTTGAAATGGCTGCTAAATATAATGCACCCCAAAACGTTAATCGTCCTGCGATATCATTTAGAAACTCAGAGGTACTCGCTCCTGGTCTAACACCAGGAATAAATCCACCTTGTTTTTTCAAATTTTCTGAAATATCTTTTGCATTAAACGTAATTGAAGCATAAAAGAATGCAAAAAAGACTACGAATAAAAACATAAAAATATTAAAAGTATAACTGCTGGGATTTAAAAAATCAGCAATGGCTACTAAAATTTTATTTTGACTTCCTTGCAAAATAGTTGCAGGAAACATTAAAATTGCACTGGCGAAAATAGCGGGAATAACTCCCGATAAGTTAACCTTAATTGGAATATAGTTCATCACTCTTTTATTTTGATTTTGCATCATCACTTTTCGTGAATACGATACAGGAACTCTTCGCTCCCCTAACTCAACATAAATAATAGCTCCAACTGTTCCTAGAATTACAATGAGAATTCCAATAACCACTAAAAAGCTCATTTGACCATTGTTGACTAAATCGATTGTTCCACCAATTGCACTTGGAATGGCTGAAACGATACCTGCAAAAATAATCAATGAAATACCATTTCCAATACCTTTTTGTGTGATTTGTTCACCAATCCACATTAAAAGCATTGTTCCTGTTAGCATAGAAATTGCAGAAACTGCAACAAAAGTATTCATATCAATTGAGATAGCACCTTGTCCATTTTGTCCTGTTAAAGAGTTTAATCCCATTGAAACACCTACGGCTTGAATAAGCGTAATGACAACAGTGGTATATCGGATGATTTGCATGTATTTTTGCATCCCATCTCTCTCTTTTTTCATTTTACCAAGACCAGGGAATGTAGCTGCTAGAAGTTCCATAATAATAGAAGCAGTAATGTAAGGCATAATACCTAAAGAAATGATACTCAATCGTTCGATTGCATTTCCACTAAACATGTTTACAAGACCTAATGCATTATTAGCATTTGAATCAAAAAACTCTTTTACAACATCAATATTTACACCAGGAACTGGCACATATGCCAGTAGCCGGTATAAAAATATGAAGCCTAATGTAATAAGAATCTTATTTATTAGATCTTTACTCATATTAGTTTCCAGTTGTAGTTATGTTTTCGTCTTTAATCTTAGAAGCTAAATCTTTAGCAGCTGCACCAATTAATTTAACTTTTACAACTGATTTAGATAATTTATACACTGATTTGATTGAATCAAGAGTGATTTCACCAAGTTCAGCTACTTGTTTAACTTTATCAACATTAATAGAATACGGTTTAACTACTCTAGAAAAGAAACCAACTTTAGGAAGTCTTCTGTGAAGGGGTTGTTGACCACCTTCAAATCCTCGTTTGATACTGTAACCAGATCGTGCTTTTTGACCTTTGTTACCTTTTCCAGCAGTTTTACCTGTACCACTTCCTTGACCTCTACCAATTCTTTTGGTATTTTTAGTACTACCAATTGCCGGTTGTAAGTTTTCTAATGCCATACTTCTATCCTTTAATTCTTGCTAATGCTTCAACAGTAGCTTGTACAAGGTTATTTGGATTATTTGAACCAAGTGATTTTGCAATAATATCTTTAACTCCAGAAAGCTCAAGAACAGGTCTTGCAGCTCCTCCAGCGATTAGCCCAGTACCCTCAGATGCTGGTTTAAGTAAAATTTTACTTGCATTGTATTTGTGTTCAATGTCGTGTGCAATAGTTGTACCTTTAATTGAAACAGAAACTAAGCTTTTGAAAGCGTCGTCTAATGCTTTTTTAATTGCATCTGGAACTTCTTTTGCTTTTCCTGTACCAAATCCAACAGTACCTTTTTTGTCACCAACAACAACTAAAGCTGTAAATCTGAATCTTCGTCCACCTTTTACAACTTTTGTAACTCTTCCGATTTTAACGATTGCTTCTTGAAAGTCTTCTCTATTAACTGCCATCATTAACCCTTATAATTTGATACCGTTATCTCTTAGTGCGTCTGCAAAAGCAGCAACTACACCGTGATAAAGGTAACCATTTTTATCAAAGACAACTTTTTCAATTTTTGCAGCTTTTAAGCTTTCAGCGAAAGCAGCTCCAACTTTGATTGCATTCTCTTTACTTACACTTAAGTTTAAAGCTTTTGAGTTAACAGATGCTACAGTAACACCTTCTACATCATTAATTGCTTGTGCACTTAAATACCTATTAGATTTGAAAATTGTAACTCTTGGCATTTCACAAGTACCAGAAATTTTCCCTCTAACTCTTTTTTTTCGTTTAATTCTTAAAGAATTTTTCTTTGCTAAATCTTTTGCTCTACTCATTACTTACACCTTACTTTTTAGAGGTTTTTCCGGCTTTTCTGATGATTACTTCATCAGTATATTTAACACCTTTACCTTTGTAAGGTTCTGGTTTTCTAAAGCCTCTAATGATTGCAGCAGTTTGACCAACTTGTTGTTTGTCTGCACCTATTACACTGATAATGTTTTTCTCTACTGAAATTTCAATTCCTTCTGGAATTTCAAAATTAATAGGGTGAGAGTAACCAAGTTGTAACTCTAAAACATTTCCTTTTACAGCACCTCTGTAACCAACACCGTTGATTTCTAAAGATTTTTTGAAACCTTGATCTAAACCAAAAATAGCATTGCTTGTTAAAGCTCTGTATGTTCCCCAGAATGCTGAAGATTCTTTATCTTCACCTTTTCTAGTGAATACAACATTTCCGTTGCTTACTTCAACATCTACTCTTCCATGTGTTGGAATAGTTGCTGCTTTATTACCTTTTTTAACTGTGATAGTAGTTCCATCAACGGTTACTTCTATTCCTTTTGGAATAGCGACTGGTTGTTTTCCAATTCTAGACATTACTAACTCCTACCATACCGTACATAAAACTTCACCACCAACTTTGGCAGCATAAGCTTCATCGTTTGAAATAACACCTTTATTAGTGCTTACCACAATCGTACCGTATCCGTTTTTAAAAGATTTTAACTCAGTAGCAGATTTATAAACTCTTCTTCCTGGGCTTGAAACTCTTTTAAGTTCGTTAATAACTGATTTCTCTTTGTCGTCATACTTCAAGGTTACTTGAATCGTTTTTTTATTATTTTTTTCTTCAATAACTTTGAAGCTACTGATGTACTCTTTTTTCTCTAAAACTGTAAGTACACCAACAACCGTGTTAGAATGTAATAATGTTGCAACTTCTAATTTTCTAAGTGCAGCATTTCTAATTCTAGTCAAAGCATCTGCGATTATATCATTCATCATAGCTTTTTATCTCCTACCAACTAGCTTTTCTAACACCCGGTAATAAACCTTCGTTAGCCATTTTTCTTAAACAAATTCTACATAAACCAAAATCTCTGTAAACAGAGTGTGGTCTTCCACAAACAGAACATCTTGAGTATGCACGTACTGCAAACTTAGGTGTTCTTTGTTGTTTAGCAATCATAGATTTCTTTGCCATTACGCTCTTCCTTTTGTAAATGGAATTCCAACAAGCTCAAGTAATCTGAATGCTTCTTTATCACATTCTGTACTTGTAGTAATTGAAATATTCATACCGTGTGTTTTGATAATGTTATCGTACACAACTTCAGGAAACATTAATTGCTCATTAAGACCAAAGTTAAAATTCCCTCTACCGTCAAAACCATTTTTGTTAAGACCGCTAAAGTCTTTTACTCTTGGAAGTGCAATAGAACAAAGTTTATCTACGAAGTTATACATTTGTTCACCTCTTAGTGTAACTTTTACACCAACAGGCATCCCTTCTCTTACTTTAAATCCAGCAACCGATTTTTTAGCAATAATTTGAATTGCTTTTTGTCCTGAAATTAAAGAGATAGTATCTTGAATGTTTTGCATCAATTTCGTATCTTTCATAGCTTCACCCGCACCAACAGAGATAACAACTTTTTCTAACTTAGCTGTTAACATTTTGTTTTTTGGGAATTCCGCTTCT
>JBAYZM010000189.1:0-4921 GCA_041672515.1 Arcobacteraceae bacterium | reverse complement strand
TGTCGAGACAGCAAGATGCTGACTATTTTTGGTACAGCAATACTAAGCGTATTGGCAATTGCACTAAACAGTGAACTCAATATTTGACTGACCGTTGCAGCTAAGATACCAAAAATGGTAAAATATTTTCGTGTTTTACTGATCATTATTTCCTCCTTTTTTTAAAAATAAGTGGGTATTATAGTAAAAATATTATAAAATTATGTAAATCACAAGGAAGCCTTTTATGAAAACCAAACTTTTTATACTCTCTTTTGGATGTGGCGGAACCTCTTATTTAACGCAAGAAGCCATCAAAGCACTTCAAGAAAGCCAAGTGGTGGTAGCATACAGTAAATACGCTCGAGAGTTAGAGCTTTTTTTAAACAATAAAGAGCTGATTGTTTCTGGCATGACGTATGAAAAAACCCGATGCCAAGAAGCCATACAAAGCGCCAAAGCAGGAAAAACAACTGCCATTTTAAGCAATGGCGATGCCAATATTTTTGGAATTGCTTCAATGATTCTTCAACACCTTGACGAAGAAAATTTATGGGAAGACATAGAAGTCATTACACTTGCCGGAATCACCTCTTTTTTAGCCGTGGCTTCTAAAGTGGGGGCTTTTTTAAGTGACATAGCTTTGCTTAATTTTTCAACCAAATTTAACGACTTTGAAACCATCAAAAAGCGTTTTGAAGCCTGTATGGAAAATGATTTTACGATTGGAATTTATAATCCAAAATCAAAAAAGAAAACCATTGTCTACGACTATTTTTTAGAAACTTTGGAAAAATACGAAGAAAGAATTGTCGTAGTTGCTTCAAATGTGGGAAGACAAAAAGAGCAAATTACCCTTACCTCGACTAAAGCCTTAATTCAACAAGGCAACGACAATGCACTTATTGGCATGGCAACGCTGATTATTATTTGCAATAAAACAACTGCCTTGACGCACAATGGTTTAATTAACCCTTTGAAAACAGCGGATATTTAAGCGAAATATCGACTTCCTAAATAGATAATATACACACCGTATAAAATCACTGCAATACTGGCTAATTTGACCATGAGATTTCTGAATTCACTTTGTTTAAACAACCCCACAAAAAATCCCAAAGAAAAAAGTGCTGGAATGGTGCTTACTCCAAAAATAAACATAACCAAAGCCCCGTATAAAGCACTTCCCGTACTTGCTGCTGTTATAGCAAAAAAGTAGACAAATCCGCAAGGAAGCAGACCATTGAGCATACCTAAAAGGTAAAAACTGCTTAAACTGTCTGACGCAATAAGCTTTTTAAAACTTTTTTGATACCACGCTTGTTTGGAAACAGAGTGTTCGATGAGTGTTAAGAATTTTAATTTTCCAAAAAGCGATAACCCCACTAACAACATAACAAGCCCTGTAAAAATAAGAAAAAGTCCGTTGGTGGTACTGTTAAAGGTGGTGACTGAGCCTAAAAATCCAAATATTGCCCCCAAAAGAGTGTACGTAATTACTCGCCCAAAAGAGTATAAAATATGAGAAAGTGTTTGTTTGCTTTTATTCCAATTGCCCTGCACTTTTGTACTGGAATACGCAATAACAATTCCCCCACACATCCCCACACAATGCCCAAAAGAGCCTAAAATTGCTATGGTAATAATTGAAATCAGTGAAATATTTTCCATGAATAAAAAATCCTAAATAGTAATAAAAATGGTATTGTATCTTAAAGTAAATAAGCTTTAACAATTTTATGGATGTGGCATTCCATAAAATTGTCAGCACTTGTATATCGAAAGTTTATAGGAGAGATAAACTTAACTTCATCGTTTTGTTGTTGTAGTGAAATTGTAAAACAGAAGTGTTAATTTAGTGTTAAGTCATTTTTTTTGCTATAATTCGCAAAAATTACAAGGTTCGCAACAGATGAATTTGATTATGTTTGATATGGATGGTACTTTAATAAACAGTGGAAATATGATTTCAAATACGGTTAATTATGTTCGAGAAAACATTGGTTTGCCTCTTTTGGAAAAGAACCATATTTTGGAAAAACTCAACGACCCCAATATTAACAGTGCTGAATTTTTTTATGGAACCAAACATTTTACCCCAGAACAAACGCATCTGTTTGAAAGTTATTACACCAAAAACTGTCTTTTAGAACTTGAAATTTACGATGGCATCGAGTCATTGCTTCACATATTAAAAGGGGATTTTAAACTCGCCGTTGCCACCAATGCTTCTTCTGTTTTTGCCAAAAAAATGCTTGCCCATTTGAACTTAATTGAACATTTTGAAGTGGTGTATGGTTATGATAGTGTTACAAAACCTAAACCCCACCCTGAAATGGTCTACAAAATTATGGAAACCATACAAACCACCAAAGAAAAATCACTTTTAATCGGCGACAGCCATAAAGATACCCAAGCTGCTTTTAATGCCGGTGTTGATTCTATCTTAGTTAACTGGGGATTTTCAAATCATGAAAAAGACGCCATACAAAATGTCTCTGAACTGGAAGAGATTATTTTTAAGAAATTCAAAAAATAACAAAATAGTGCAGTGACAAAGTCACGTTAATACTTATAATATTTTTATTGTCACACTAATAAATAATATTTTATTACTAAGGGTAACATTAAAAAAAAGAACACTATTTAGCCACGTTAAAGCCCTTTCTTTTCTTCTTCTTTATGATACAATCCAACAAAAATAGCTTAAGGAGAATAAGAAAGTTTTACAATTTTCTTAACATTAAATGAAAAACAGAATCAACAACTTAAAAGTCAGTACTAAAATACTTTTACCTATTATTATCATACTTATTTTAGGAAATATCTTTATTAACTACAAATCATCGACCAAAATGGACGAAGTAGTACGAAACAACACCAAACAATCCATGGATATGCTTACGGATTCGATTTTCTTAACACTTAGAAATGCCATGAATACGGGTGACCCTGAAATTATTAAACAAGCCGAAGAGCAAAGCAGAAATTCAATCAAAGGGCTGAACAGTTTAAATGTCTATAAAAGTCAAAACACCATCGACATGTACTCTCCGGATGAACAATTCACAAAAAACAGCACGGTTTTAAAAAGCTTTGAAAGCAAAGAAGAGTTAGTCCTCGATGAATATGAAAATGACTCACACATGCTTAAAGTATTGCGTCCAATGATTGCGACCCAAGAGTGTTTAATGTGTCATGCCAATGAAAGTGTGGGCAATGTTATTGGTGTGATTGAGCTTAAATTTGCTTTGGACAGTGCCGATAAAATGATAAAAGAATCAACCCTATTTTTATACTCTATCTCTTTTTTAATCATCGCACTGACGTTATTAACCGTGTTATTGGTGGTCAATAAAGTAACATCGCCTTTAAAAATTTTACAAACTGAGTTAAATCTCTTTTTTGATTTTATTTTGCATAAAACCAATGAAATCAAACCGTTTCAAGTGCATTCAAAAGATGAAATCGGTCAAATGGTGGAATCGATTAATGCCAGTATCGAAGAGATTGTACAAGGTGTCAAAAAAGACCAAGAAGCCATTGCACAAACGGCTCAAATATGCGAACAAGCCTCTTTTGGGAATTTAAATGTACAAATCAACGCCCAAGCCAACAATGCCTCGATTAATAATTTGACCACGATTATGAACAATTTGCTGAACTCTTTAAATTACAATGTCAATCGAGTTTTAAAAGTCTTAGATGCGTACAGCAAAGACAACTACACCGATAAAATCAAATCCAGTGGTAAAACCACCGGTGAAGTGCGACAACTCTTTAATCAAGTGGATTTTTTAGGGGAAACGCTCGTGCGGTTAAGTTCACAAAATCTTAAAAATGGATTGGCATTGCAAGAAAAGTCAAAAATCTTTGCTACCAATGTTGATAAACTGGCAATATCTTCCAACAATCAAAAAATTTCACTCGAAGAAGCTGTCAGAAGTTTAAATTTGGTTCTTCAAAAAACCGAAGAAACGACCAAAAATGCACGAACCATGGAACAATATGCACGCGATGTGATTACTTCGTCTAAAAAAGGAGAAGAACTTGCCAATAAAACCACGCTTGCGATGGATGAGATTAATCAAAAGGTCACCACGATTAATGAAGCCATTGAAGTGATTGATCAAATTGCCTTTCAAACCAATATTTTAAGCCTAAATGCAGCCGTAGAAGCAGCCACTGCGGGAGAAGTGGGAAAAGGGTTTGCTGTGGTTGCCCAAGAGGTGCGAAACTTGGCTTCACGAAGTGCAGAAGCCGCTAAAGAGATAAAAAGTTTGGTGCAAAATGCCACGGTGCAAACCAGTCTTGGAAAAAATATTGCCATGCAAATGAAAGAGGAGTATTTGACCTTAAATGAAAATATCAACAACACCACGGATATTATCAATAAAGTTACCAATGATTCGCAAGAACAAAACAGCAATATTGCCAACATCAATATTATGATTGAGAATATCAATTTAGAAACCAAAAACAATGCAAAAATTGCTAACGACACCAATATTGTGGCAAAAGAAGCCAATGAAATAGCCCAAAAAATTGTCGAAGATGCGGGTGGGAGATAGAAAGGAGTAATGAGTGACGAGTGACGAGAGACTGGCAACAAGTGTTTTTCCCTCGTCACTCGTCACTCATTCTCGTCTTAAACTGTACACAATCGGCACTTTAATCGTAATGCTTTTCTCCACTTTGGGAAAAGAAGCAGTAGCTGTTTCAATGGCATTGAGGGCTGATTTTTTAAGTAAAATATGCCCTTCTAAAGCTTCTAAATTTTCCAAACCACCCTCTTTTAACAACGTAAAAACCACCAACACTTCGCCTTGAATATGCAACTCTCTGGCACGTTTTGGGTAGACAATATTTTGTTGTATGAGTTTGACTATTTTTTGTAAGTTTTCATCAATAAATTGTTCTTCATAATTTTTAGGAAGAGATT
>JBAYZM010000188.1:0-4980 GCA_041672515.1 Arcobacteraceae bacterium | reverse complement strand
AAAACTAATTTTAGGCGTGTATTCAAAAAGGTCTTCTTTTAATATATTCTCAAAATCATCGACATAATACCCACTGCCAATAATCCAATTTAAACCTTCAATATTTTTGATGTAACCAATTTTTTTATCTTTTTTTATTTTTTCATCGGGTTTAAACCAATACCACTCACAAAAAGCCTCTTTTTGTTCATGGATTAAGGTAATCATATTTTTAAACAAATATGAGCCGTTTGGGTCTTGAGTTTCTAAAACATTGGTATTTTCTAATTCGGGTAAATAAGGGTGAAAAATCATTTCTCCTTCTTGAGAAATAATAAAGAAATAACCAATGCCTGAGTTAAAACGTAAATCTTGAAGACTTTTTTTGATGATTTGTTTAATGCTATCTTTGTCTTTATGTTGGTTTTGTAAATAGATTTCATTGATAAGAACATGAGCAATATTGACATTTTCTCGAATACTCTTTTTTAAGAGTTTTTCCGTTTGTTCTTTTTGGTGCACTATAAAAGCGTGAACTTTATCTACTTCATTTTTTACAACTTCTTTGTTGGTTCTTGAAAATTCGTCTTTTAAGTTAGCGATTTCTTGGTTAAAGGTGTATTGATTGACTAAATAAACTAAAGTAATAATCAAAGCAGAAAAAAATACAGTAATAATGGGAGGTGAAAATTTTAAGAATTTTAATATATTATTCTCATTGGCTTTTGTTTTCATGGGATTCCTTCCGTTGTAAAAAATTATATCATAAAAAGAAATGAGTTGTAAATAATAATTTATATGATTTTTTTAAACTTCTTAATTTAACATTAAAATAACAAAGAGCTTTATTTTGGTAATTGAAATGTAACAATTTTATGGTATTATTTTCACTTCTTTTTTACCAAGAAGAGTACAAGGATTACAATGACTGAAATGATTTTAAATTTTATAGAGATGTCGATTTATATTGGTTTGATTATTGTTGCTATGATAGCTTTCTTTTATCTACTGACGAAGCTCAATAAAGTTACTATTTCAAGAAGATGCTTGAAAAAAGGAATTAAACTTAAGTGTATTAAGTGGAAACCTTTTTGTGCTTCTGATTTTACCTTTTGCAACATACTTAACAGAAGATTTTATCTGCTTGAATATATCAAAAAAGATGGTAGAGTTTCAAAAACTAGGTTAAAATCCGTCTTTTTTATCTGAAAAAATCATAATAATTTTATTACAAACTTGCTATAATCTCACAAATTTATCCTAAGGTGTGAATTACAATTTCACAATTTAGGTGTACACAACACATCGGAGTTTTTATGGGTAGAGCCTTTGAATATAGAAAAGCTGCAAAAATGAAGCGATGGGGAAATATGTCAAGAGTTTTCCCTAAATTAGCCAAAGCGATTGAAATGGCTGCAAAAGCGGGTGTTCCTGATCCTGAAATGAATTCAGCATTGCGAACGGCTATTTTAAATGCCAAAGCTGAAAATATGCCAAAAACCAATATTGATGCAGCCATTAAAAGAGCCAGCGGGAAAGATGCTGCCAATTTTGCAGAAGTTAATTTTGAGGGAAAAGGTCCTCATGGCGTTTTGATTTTTGTTGAAACAGCAACCGATAACAACACACGAACAGTGGCAAATATCAAAATGCATTTTAACAAATGTGGCGGTTCTTTATCGCCAACGGGTTCTTTGGAGTTTATGTTTGACCGAAAAGCGATTTTTGAATTTAACAAAACACCCGATATGGATTTAGAAGAGTTAGAATTAGAACTCATCGATGCAGGACTTGAAGAGATTGAAGAAGAGGATGGTTTAGTATTGGCGTATTCCAATTATACTGATTTTGGAAATATGAATCAAAAGTTTGAAGCATTGGGCATTGAACTGATTAAAGCTGAGTTAAAACGAATTCCTAACAATCCACAAGAGTTTAGCCAAGAACAACAAGACGATATGGTAAAACTGTTAGAAAGATTAGAAGAAGACGACGACGTTCAAGCAGTTTATACTAATATTGCGTAACTAAAACATAGGATTTTCCTATGTTTTAGTTGAGTTTTTTAATAATTTCTTGAATATTTTTAATCCGCGTATCTGAATTAGGGTGGGTTGAGAAAAATTCAATCCCTTGGGTATTGCCTTCATTCATATTTTCCCAAAATTTGACCGCTTCATTGAGATTGTATCCGGCTTCTTTCATTAAATAAATTCCAATTTCATCGGCTTCACTCTCTTGCATTCGTCCGTAAGGCATTAAAACCCCGTATTGACTTCCTAAACCAAAAGCCACATTAAACGCCTGCGTATATTGTGAACCTTGTGTTCCTAAGGCAATATTGCCTACGGTTTGAACACCTTGTGCAACCATACTGGTACTCATTCGTTCTGCTCCATGTCGAGCGAGTGCATGGGCAATTTCATGTGAAATCACGGTTGCCAATTGGTCATCGTTTTTCGCAACACTTAAAATGCCGGTGTAGACGACTACTTTACCACCGGGTAAACAAAAGGCATTTTTTTCATCACTTTGGACTAAAGTAAATTCCCAGTTAAAATCATCTCGTTTAGCAACTTTGGCAATCTTTTTGCCAATTTCTTGAACTTTTCTGGCTTCTTTGGTATTGGTAATGATTTTCGATTTGGAAAGAGTCTCTTTGTACGATTGTTCTCCCAGTGAAAGTTCTTGGGATTGCGACATCAAAATAAGTTGACTTCGTTGTGTATAGGGAGTTTTAGCCGTACACCCCGCAAAAACAAAGAGTGCAGTGGCGCACACAATGGTATGGTGTAATTTCATGATATTTCCTTTATAAATTCAACTATTTTATCGAAAACAACTTTAGAATTCTTTCCTTTAATAATAACATGATTAGAAAAATCGACAAAATAGAGTTTTTTGTTTTTTGACGCAATGTGATTGTAAATCTCATTGGCACTTTTTGGGTTTACAACGGGGTCATTGGATGCTTGAATAATCGCAATGGGCAGAGTGATTTTATGCAGATTTTCACTCGTTTCTTGCATGAGTTTATTGAGTTGATTAATCGATTTGATATAGTGTTTGTCGTAGTTAATTTCAGGATTTTCTGCTTGATTATCCACGTATTTTTTTTGGTATTCATGGTTGTTAAACGATTCCAGTAAATCATTCCAAAAATCAATCGCTGGAATAACTGTTTTAATTCGCATATCGTTGAGTTTTAACGCGGCATTAATACACACAATGCCTTTGAGTTTGGGAATGTTTTTTTTAGCACTTAATAATGCGAGCAATCCGCCGGTTGAAAACCCTGCAATATAGATTTCATCGTACATTAAGGTAGCAATCGTTATGGCTCTTGAAACACTCTCATACCACTCTTTCCAATGTCTGTGTTTTAAATCTTTGGAGCTTGTGCCATGTCCTCTTAATCGTGGAGCATAGACATTGAACCCCTTTTTATGTAAATACATTGCCATTTCAGTAACTTCCATGGGTGCGGAAGAAAAACCGTGCAAAGCAATAATGCCTATTTTGGATTTTTCCGTTTGCATAAAAAAAGGCTCACCAATATGTTTGGGTTTGATATCATCTTGTTGTTCATACTGCAAATAATCTTGCAAATACTCATCTTTTTCTTGATTAATCAAATGAATCAGCAACATGGCGTTAATATCTTTAAATGGCACTTGACAATAGTGTTGAACCATATGTACCACATCTTCAATGATTAAGACTTCATTTAAAAAGACTTTTAAAATATTTTGTAATCGAATGGTATCGTGTGTGTAGTTTTCAAGCAGATTTTCTTTGCTGATGACATAATTATCTGCCATTTCATTTAAAATACCATCTTTTTTTGCCAAGATTACAATCTCTTCAAAGGTTTGATAGGTTTCAAAAGAGATTAAATTGATAAAGTTTTTTTCAATGTCTTCATCGTATTGCAGGGAACTGTTTTTGATTTTATGAGCAATTAAATACAAAAGACGTTTAAAATGAAGTTTCTCAATAAAATCATTGGGATAAAAATACAAAATCGCAACAAAAAGATGATCAAAGCGAATGGTGAGATGTTCGTAGATTTGTTTCATGAAATCATAGGTGAGTTTGTATCGGAACGTGTCAATTATGAGTTCATTGTCGTAGATTGTTTGGGGTTGTTTGACACTGGATGTAATCTCTTTCATACTCATGGGTTTAAGAATATTAATAATAATTTTTGAGTTTAAAACAATGTTACTTTCAATTTCAATCTCTTCTTTAAAACTGCTGTTTATGTCTTTAAAAACAGTATTAGCAATGTCAGTTAAAAAGTTTTCTCCCGTTTTAATGGGCGCATAACTGATATTTATAGGAACAATCATCGTCTCATTTTCTTCGACATTTTCAAGAGTATAGCTTGTTTTAAATTCATCCATATTTTCAATTTTTTGGGACAAATATTCTTCTCGTAAAAGTTGTGAAAAGAGCCCAAAAAAAGCAGCACCCGTAAAAACTCTTTCACTTTTTCCATCGATGTGGACACAATAGTGATTCTCTTCTTTCATGATATGTTTTGCCTTGACCATTTGCCCTTCGGGAAAAATCATCCAATCTTTTGTGCCACTTAAAATATCGCTTAAAATGATGGTGTTGCGATTGGGTGTTGATTTGGGTAAGGCGCCTAAATCTTTTAAAATATTGCCAAAATATTTAAAAATGGAGTCATCTGCAATGACGCCCACTTTGCGGTTGGTCATATTATAAAGCGTGTAGGGCACAATCAATGCTTCAATCCGAGTAAAATGATTTGCAACAAAGATTTTAGGATGCTTTAAAGGGATGTTTTCTTCTCCTTTAACCTCAATATTCGTCGATAAAATCTTCTCTACGAGTTTGAATAAATAGTTACTCGAATCAATCAGTAAATCGTTTTGCAAACTCATAGTTACTTTTGTTCCTTATACACAGCAGTATCAAATGCATCGACGTTAATCACCTCTTGTTTTGCATGATACGCTTCTAAGACTTGTG
>JBAYZM010000187.1:0-5067 GCA_041672515.1 Arcobacteraceae bacterium | reverse complement strand
ATATTACAGTTTGGATGCGTTTGGACAAAACTATCAAGCCACTCTTGCGTTGCTTTATTGGTTTCAACAGTAAAGTTACTGAAGTTTCCAAATTTTGAGAAAATGGAGTCTTTTAGTTGTAAGACATTCACTTTTAATTTTGCGGTATCATACACCAAATCAATATCACACACTTCATTTCTGGCATCTGGCAAGAAACTCGCACGTGATGCAGCCGTTACAAGAGCATTGGACATTTGTGCAATTTGTTCTGACATATTAGAAATTCTGTCTGCAACCGTTGCATTTTCTTGGGTTGATTTATCTAAGGCACTTACCGCATCATTGATTTGTACAATTCCTCTTTCTTGTTCTTTGCTGGCATTGGCAACATTTTCAATCATTTCAATGGTGTTTTTAATGTTGTCATTTAACTCATCGTAACCTTCAATCATTTTGCTTGAGATTTGTTTTCCGGCACGCGCTTTTGAACTGGCGTGCTCCACAATATCTTTAATCTCTTTAGCAGCTTCTGCACTTCTTGAAGCTAAGTTTCTCACCTCGGCTGCAACAACAGCAAATCCTTTTCCTGCTTCTCCTGCCGTGGCTGCTTCAACAGCGGCATTAAGGCTTAGAATATTCGTTTGGAAAGCAATTTGATCAATAACTTCAATGGCTTCATTGATGGAACTGACTTGTGTATTAATCTCATCCATCGATTTAGCCGTTTCATTGGCAAGGGTTAATCCATTTTGAGCAGACGCCGTAACATTTTGTGCGAGCATTGCCATCTTAGAAGAAGCTTCGGTATTGCCTTTAATATTCGCCGTAATTTGCTCTAAAGCAGCTGCTGTTTCTTCCAAAGAAGCCGCTTGTTTATTCGATGATTTCGATAAATTAGCCGATGCGCCTGAAAGCACTTCAGTGTTCTCTTTTAAAGAATCACCGGTGTTCATAATCATGGCTAAAATTTCAGACGTATTGTTTCCTACAAGTTTAATACCGCTGGCAACGGAACCTAAATCTCCGTATAATCCTTGGTCATTGATTTTTGTATCAAATTTTGACTCAGAGTATTGTCGTAAGGTTACATTGATTTTATCTAAGGTTGCTTTGGTATTGGCAATCATAAAATTCAATTTATTTTTTAAATCTTCCACATACGGGTTAGATGCTTTTGATTTAACACTGTAGACAAAAAAACCATTGCTGGTTTTTTCTAAAACATCATTGGCCTCTTCGATGACTTGTTCATCTTGTTTTAAACCTTCATTGACTTTATCCATGTATTTGTTAAATAAATTGGCTACATCACCGATTTCATCACTTGAGGTGACATTGAGTTTAATATTGGAGTCATTGGAGGTAATTAAGTTTTCAAATCCCTTTTTTAAACTGTTAATTGGATTGGTTGCTTTTTTCACTACAATTAAAATAAGAATAATCGTTCCCCATCCTAATATGGTAGAAATGCTTAAAATATAAAGAATTAACTCTTTAATTTGCACATCAGCACTGTCTAGCGAGAAGGTTAAATCCATAATTCCAATAATATCGCCCACTTGTTGATTGGCATGACACATCAAGCACTCTTGTGTTGCAATCATTGGTTTTATCATTCGTAAGTTATGCCCATCTTTATTGAAGTCTTCAATAACTTGTTCTTTTTTTGTTTTAAAAGAGTCAAGTATTAGAGGGTCATCGGTCATTTTTTCACCCGCTGAATACATATCGATAAGAGGTTGACTTTTTGCCACCACTAAGTTTTTAACGCCTTGTATTTTTCGAGCTTCCTCTTCTGCTTTTTGAATTTCTTCTGGAATCCCTGTTGTCATAGCATTTCTAAGACTTTGAAACATTGCTGCATTGAGCATATCTAAATTTGCTTTGGTCGTTTTTATAGAATCACTATGAACGATTTTTGCAGTAAAAACAACAACAGCAATACTGTTGAGCGTCATTAAAATAAGCAATGAAAAAATTATTTTATTGCTGATCTTTTTTTTAATAAAGTTAACCATTTTGTAGCCTCAAAATTTAAGTTGAAATATTATATAATGAAAATTATTTATTTAGTATTAAATAATAGAGTTTACAAAAAAGAATTAAAGAAATGATAGTTGGAATTGAAGGAAATATCGATAAAAAGGAACCTACCGTAATTCATGTGAATGTTCATGGATTGATTTATGAAGTGTTTGTTTCTTTAAATTGCAGTTCGCAAGTGACAAAAAATAACGTCAAATTATTTACCACACACATTATAAAAGAAGATGGACAATCTTTGTATGGATTTGTGGATATTAATGAAAAAAAACTTTTTGATACGGTGATTAAAATTAACGGTGTTGGCCCTAAAGTCGCGTTGGCGATTTGTTCTACATTTACCCCCTCAACCTTTGCGCAAGTTGTTAATAATAACGACGTGACTATGCTTAAAAGAGTGCCGGGCATTGGACCAAAGCAAGCCAGTCGGATTTTAGTCGAATTAAGCGGATTTATTGTGGACAATGCTTCGGATTTAAGTCATGAAAATGCATCGATTTTAGAAGCCTCTTTGGCATTGGAATCTTTAGGATTTAAAAAAGAGATCGTCTCTAAAATATTAAGTGGATGTGTATCAACAAACACCAGTGCTTTGGTTAAAGAAGCACTCAAAAAATTACAAAAATAATAATTTTAAAGGAACAATACAAATGAAAATAGCAATCGTTTTTGGTGGGTCAAGTTATGAGCATGAAATCTCAATAGTTTCGTCTATTGCGATGAAAGAGGTCTTGAAAAATGAATTAATTTATATATTTTGTGACCAAAACAGAGAGTTTTTTGAGATACCAAAAAAAATTATTAAATCAAAATTGTTCAGTTCAGGTGAGTATAAAAAGTGTGATAAACTGACTCTTGCCAAAGGGGGATTTTTTAAAAAATCAATGCTGGGGCAAAAAGCCATTGAGTTTGATGTGGTGTTAAATCTCACCCACGGAGGCGATGGAGAAGATGGTGTTTTAGCCTCTTTGTTTGAATTTTTCAGTATTCCTTTTATAGGTCCAAGAGTCGAAGCGTGCAGTGTGAGCTCACATAAGTTTTTAACCAAAGGGTATGCTGCTAGTGTGGACGTTAAAACCATTCCGTATGTATTTTATACCAAAGGTGATGCGATGAGTGTTACAAATTTTCCGGTGATTGTAAAACCCGTTCGATTGGGAAGTTCTATTGGGGTGTCTATTGTAAAATCTCAAGAAGAGTTAGAGTATGCGTGTGATGTAGCTTACGAGTTTGACAATGCCATTATTATTGAGCCATTTATCAGTGGCGTTAAAGAGTACAATTTAGCGGGAACTAAAATTAACGATGAGTTTGTTTTTTCCATTATTGAAGAGCCACAAAAAGTTGAGTTTTTGGATTTCGATAAAAAATATCTGGATTTTTCACGAACAAGTGGGGCAGTTGAAGCGCCATTAGAAGCTTTTTTACAAGAAAAAATTAAAGACTCTTTTAAAAAGCTTTACAATACTTTGTTTGAAGGCTCACTCATTCGATGTGATTTTTTTGTCGTAGACAATGAAGTGTATATCAATGAAATTAACTCGATTCCCGGAAGTATGGCAAACTATTTGTTCAGCGATTTTAATACGCTTTTAAACTCACTGGCACAAAATTTACCCACTCGTAAAACAATTACCATTAACTACGAGTATGTCAACAAAATTCACAGTTGTAAAGGCAAATAATTGGCGGTTAAAAGTGTAGAGTACAAGAATAAATCGTTTGAAATTGCTTACGATATTGTTAATCCAGCGGCACTAAAAACAATCGTTTTTTTGCACGGTTGGGGAAGCAACAAAGAGATTATGAAACAAGCTTTTGCCACTCAACTAACCAACTTTAAACACATTTATATGGATATGCCCGGTTTTGGGAAAAGCCCCAACCATGCCATTTTGACCACTCAAGATTACGCCAATATTGTGCGCAGTTTTTTAGAAAAAACAATTTCTCACTCACCACTTACCACTCACCCTTTACCATTCACCATTGCAGGTCACTCCTTTGGTGGAAAAGTAGCAACACTTCTAAATCCTCAAAACTTAGTGTTACTGAGTTCGGCTGGGATTTTAGAAGAAAAACCTTTGAGTGTTAAACTCAAAATCAAACTGGCAAAATTTTTAAACTTTTTTGGTTTGGGAAAAATCACCAAACTTTTTAGAAGCAAAGATGTGACGCAAATGAACCAAGCCATGTATGAGACCTTTAAAAACGTTGTCAATGAAGATTTTACGCACCATTTCCAAAACTTTCAAGGCAAAGCTTATATTTTTTGGGGCAAAGAAGATAGGGCAACAGCATTGAGCAGTGGAGAAAAAATTCACACTTTAATCCAAAACAGCGAATTCGTATCGTATAATGGTGACCATTATTTTTTTATAAAAAATGCAAACGACCTCACACAAAGATTGGAAAATGGAATACTTTAATATTTTTACACACATCGTTTTAGTCATGTGCCTTGGATGGTACTTAATTACGAACTTACAATGGTACAACTACAAAATTGAACGGGTTATTTTTAAACACCACAAACTCTATTGGCATATCAACTATTTTGTTGTGCCTATTTTTGTCTATTATTTACTTGACCCACTCTTTTTTGCTCTGTTTTTTTATGTGCTTTATATGACGGCATTTATTTTATGGAACAGAACGTTGGACAAACCACTTGTGCTGACTTCACGGGTGAAACGGTTTTTAGGAATTTTACTTTTTATTACGTGTGCAGTTAATTTATTGTGTTTGTTTTCTCCCAGTTGTCAAGGTGCCACGATTTTTATTCCTTTAATGATGGCGTATTTAATCTCTTTACTCTTAGAGAAAATCTTTTTCATCAGTTTTAAACACAAAGCCAAACAAAAACTCAAAGCCATGAGTGATTTAAAAATCATCGCCATTACGGCTTCTTTTGGAAAAACTTCGATTAAAAACTATATGTATCAGGTTTTAAGTAAAAAGTTTAAAGCCTATAAAACGCCACGAAGTGTCAATACCCTCGCAGGTATTGTTCTTGATGTCAATAATTATTTGCCAAGTGAT
>JBAYZM010000186.1:0-5071 GCA_041672515.1 Arcobacteraceae bacterium | reverse complement strand
AAAATTTGCAAATCAATGTAGTACGATAAGACAAAAACAACATGAATTAAAATTACGCTAAGCCATCGATAAAATCGAATTCCCAATCTTTTTTCCCCCTCTTTATTGACGCTAATAAACGTATCTAAAAAAGCAGTTTCATGAATGGTGGCTCGTGTATTGTATTTATCCATAAAAAACCCTTATTTAAAACTTGAAATCTCTTGGGCTAAAGCATTGAGCTCTTCTTGTGTGGCATTATTGAGTAAGCCTTGCATTAAAGAATTGGTGATGCGATTGTTTTTATAATCATCAAGTTTGCCTAAAATGTATGCCATCTCTTTTCCTTTGATACTAGGTCCTACAAGAGTTCCTTGACCTTCACTTCCATGACACGCTTTGCATCGAAGAGAATAAAGTTCACTCACTGTGTTATTCCCACTGTTGGAAGTTTGCTGTTTGAGTTCTTCAAGTTTGGCTTCTTCTTGACTTTTTTCTAACACTACAGGTTCTTTTTTTACGGTTTCAATAACTTGTTGTGCCGCAGGGGGTGTTGAACTTCCCTCTTGAAGCAATAAAAAAACCAATAAAAGTACAATAATCGCACTTAGGATTAATCCTACAATTTTTCCGCTGTTCATTTTTTTGCCTCCGTTATTTCTTTGTTTAATTGGGCAATTTCATTGGCTAATGCGTCAATTTCTGCATCGTCCATTTGAGAAACCAAATATTTCATCAAAACATTCACTTGTGTTAAATTTTTATAAGCTCGAATTTTATCGCCAATTTCAGTGGCACTTTTGTGTAAAAGTGAAGGTCCTACAACTCCATTGGCAAAATCATCGTGACACGAGGAACATTTGACAATGTAGTTTTTACTTAAATTCATCGAAATTAAATTGGCATTAACGGCTTCATAACTTGTCCGAATGGTAGCTAATGCACCAATTTCTTTAGTCGTAGGAGATTCTTCTCCTTGGGGTGCAATGTTGACGACTTTGTTGCCATTAATATCATACGTAACAAACGCATTCTCTTTTTCAATTTGTGTGGCATTTTGCACGACACTGATACTCTCTTTGGTTGCCTCTTTGGCACTGCTTGATGTTTGTTTTACCTCTTCTTTTTTTTCACATCCACTTAGGAAAAAGAGTATGATTAAAAAAACTAAATATTTCATTGGTGTACCTCACTGTATTTTTTTCTTGGAATAATCACGATGGCTGCTTCATTTTTTGTGGGGCAAAGTTCCTCACAAACGCCACACCCCACACATTCATTACGAACTTCGGGATACCATTGTCCATTTTTGCTTTGAACCATGGCGATGGCTTTCTCTTTTTGGGGATACGGACATAAATCAGCACAAATCGTACACGGTTTTCCGACATAACTTTGCAGATTTTCTAACACCTTGGCTTCGCGTTCATTTTTATTGGAATGCGTTAAAATTTCTGCAATATCTTCTTGCGTAACGGGAGTGTTTAAAAGAGCCAAACAAGAAGTGGGGTTTTTTAAAAAAGCAACTCCCATTTCAACTTGATTGGCTTGAGTAATATCATGATTTAATGAACCACTCGGACACGCTAATACACAGGGCAATAAATCGCACAAATAACAGCCTCGACTGCGGGCATCTACATAGGGTGTTCCCACGCTGTTGCCACTGTTAATGTCCAACAAAGAAAGCGTATGATACGGACACACTTGCACACATTGCCCACATTTGATGCACGTGGAGAGAAAATCTTTTTCATCCAATGCCCCAGGTGGTCTCAGCAGGTTTTTTTGTGCATTTAATTGGGGCGCCAAATAAACACCGCCTCCTAAAAGCGAACCAAAAAAAAGAGTTGATGCGCTTATTTTGATAAATTTTCTTCTGTTATTCGTTTCCAATTTTTGACTCCATTAAAGGGTTGTTGTCTGATGCCAATAAATCGGGTTGTGAAAATGGGGCAATTTTAGATAAAAAATTGAGTAAATCCATTACCACAGAACCATAAAAAAACTTGATATTGGGATTGTATAACCACAAAGTATCGGCGTAGGCATAGTGTTTAAAGGGTAAATCACCAATGCCATTTTTATCTCGGTCAAATCCTTCATAGGTATCCCAATAATTTTTATCCCAATGGTTTAAATCCAAATTATTTTTAGGAGAATCATTGACCACTTGTTCCATATTGCCTTTTAAAATATTGTGGGTAAAAATGCTTTTTTCACGAGATACTTGAAATTGAACCCCACTGGTGTTGTACAAAATCTTATTGTTTTTATACACATTGAGTGTGCCTGGTTGAAAAGGCGATTGGTCAATGTATAAACCTCGGGCGTTGTAGATAATATTATTGTTCGTAAGGGTAAAATCGGAGCTGTCTTTTAATCCAATTCCTACACCAAAAGAACCTACGGAGTTTCTAATGGTATTGTTAATCGCCGTTGTACCACTGCTGAACATAAAAAATATGCCAACCGAGTTAAACTCAAACAGATTGTTTTTCACCATATTGCGCCCAGAATACATAAAGTGTACTGAGTAACGGTTATGTCGTCCTATATTGTTTTCAATGGTATTTCCACTGCTGTACCACAAGACAAAATCGCGAGATTTTTCGATGGTATTACCAATAATTTGATTATCGTGGGCATACCAAAGTTTTATGGCATCGCCACGTAAACCCAAATCAAGTACTTTAGAAGTGATGTAATTATTGATGATTTTTGAACGATTGACTCGTTCAAAAGAGATACCAAAAAGGCTGTCTTCAATACGGTTATTTTCAATGGTAATGTTATTGGAATCTTGAATTAAAATGGCGCTGTCTGCTTTTTCATGACTCTCACCTGTACCTGTGATTTTGAGGTTTTTAATGACCACATTCGAGCTGGTAATGGTGATAACGGAACCTTTTTGTTCTCCTACAATATGAGCCGTTTGATTTAAACCATCTATGGTAAGGGGTTTATTAATGACAATATTGCCATGATACTCTCCACTTTTAAGTTCGATTTTAGAACCTTCCGGCGCACTGTTTATTGCCTCTTGTAATAAAGAAGCCATACCAAACAGTGGGCATAAAAGCAGTAGAAGAGATATTCTTTTCATAGGTTAACTCTTTTAATGTGTTTGTTCTTTACGTTTTGAGAAAATGGACAAAATACTTAAAATGCTGACCAGTACTAAAATATAAAAACCAACCGATGGATATGAGTGGGTTGTAAATTGTGCAACTTTACCTTGCCCAAAAACAGTTGGCATAAAAGGTTTAATGGTAAATGCTCCAAAGTTTTGCATATTGTGTCCATACCAATACAACCAACCCGAATAATCAACTAAAAATGCCAAAGGCAAAACAGCGGGTATAAGCATTAATATCCACGATTTTTTGCTGTTGGTATACAAATAGCCAATCATCATAAGGGTAACTATTAAAAAAAAGTACGGCACTATGGCTCTTTCAAATTGTCCACCGTGTTCCATGGGATACATTCCAATATAGTGGTTAATGGTGTTCATCTCTTCGACATCACCACTGTATCCATCAAAATGGAAATAGACAGGAATACCATGGGGAAAAGCTTCTTTTGGGTAATTGGGAGCTTCCAATGAAACTTTCCATACTGGAATACTGGCAGCTCCAATTTCACCTTTTCTTTTTATCATTTCAGCCAATGAACCCTCTGCCCCTTTAGGCGTATAGGGACTTACATATTGAAATTTGTGGTAAAAATCCCAAACAGCATAGGCATAAGAGGGAATATCTTGTGTGCTATGATTCTTGATTTTTTGCGATACGCCATAAAATCCAAGAGTTGGAATGGTAAAACTAAAAGTCAGCAGTAATAGCGCTAAAATAGTAAAAAATTGATACTTTTTCATAATAATTCTCCTAAGAATAAAACACAATTACACTATAACAACTTTGTTACAAAAAATAATTGATTCAAAACAAAAGCAATAAAACTTGTGTAAGATTTAGCAAGGAAAAATCCTTGCTAAACAGATAATTAATGCAGACCTGCGTTCTCGTCAATCCATTTCATGTATTGAATAATATTTTTAACCTCTTGGGGTTTCATATTTTGATTGGGCATTCGTAAGTTAAATGCTTTAATCATTGCATCAATATACGGATTATCGTAATATTTTTCAGGGTTCAAGATGAAGTTCGTTAAGAATTGTTCTGCATTTTCATGTCGCAGTAATGCTCCTGTAATATCAGGACCAGAAGAGACTTTCCCCACAACGTGACAACCATTACATCCACCTCTTAAGTAGGCTTCTTCCCCTTTTTTGGCAGCTTCACTCATGGGTGTTGAAATCTCTTTGGCTAAGGCATTTTTAGCTCGTAATCCAACATCGGCTGTTTTAACCATGTATTGCCAAATTTGGTTTTCCCATAAAATGGCTGAGTTTAAATCACCTTTTTTATAAGCAGCATCGGCTTTGGCTTTTTCAGCGGGAATTTTTCCATATTGGTCAAGCGCATCTTCGACTTGGGCTTTGACTTGTGGATATTTTTGGAATCCTTTTTCTTTTAAGAATTTCACCACACTTTGAATAACATCATCGGTTGCTTTATTGGTGGCAACGATTTTTTTATACTCGGTTTCCAATTCAGCTTGGCTCATTTTAGCCACTTTAGCTGCTTTGAAATCGGGGTAAGTTTTTTTAGGGTCTTTAACGTATAAATATCCCATCATCTCTAAGTGAAGTGCTGAACAAAACTCTGTACAATAGTAAGGGAAAATCCCTTCTTGGTCGGCTTTAAAGGTAACTGATGCCGTTTTCCCTGGCTCAACAGAAGCGTGAACATTCAGTTGTGAAATACCAAAAGCATGAGTTTCATCAACGGCTCGCTCTAAGTTGGTAACATAAATTGTGACTTCATCGCCTTTATTAACGGTGATGTGTTCAGGGTTTAAGTGACTTCGAATAGAGGTCATGTAAACTTTAACTTTGTTTCCATTTCTCTCAATTCTCTCTTGTCCTGCAAGTGTCATACCTTCATGGACTTCACCTGTTCGGCTGTTTGTACCAATTTCATACCCTTTAGCAGGTTTGATTTTACTCGCATGAATGGTGACTAAA
>JBAYZM010000185.1:0-5083 GCA_041672515.1 Arcobacteraceae bacterium | reverse complement strand
AAAAGAGGAACAACATTGTTTTTCAATTTTCTGTTGTGCAATGATATTTCAAAAATACTTAAAGCTATCTCATTTGAAGCCTCTATATAATCGCAAATTTGGTTGGCTTGAGCTCTGTTTATGACCAGTTCAAACAGCAGGGGATTGGCATCGATACGTTGCATTAACTCTTTGACCAACAAGCTTGCCCAGTGTTCATCTTTGCTTTTAATTGCCCGAGCAAAAATATCAGAAAGTGGGTTAATAAGGGCATTGGTAATTTTATTGACCAAAATTTTAGAAGGCATAAACAAATAATCAATTTGAGCATTGCTGAAAATGGAAACATCTTCCATTTCATCTTCCCGCGCAATGGTGATAATGTTTTCATTGATTTTTTTAGCCGTTGCTAAAATAGAGATATTGACCGTATCGTTATTGGTAAATGCCACAATAGCCGTGGCATTTTTGACTCCGGCTTTAAGAAGAATATTTTTTTCATCCGCATCGCCTACCATAAAGTGGTCTAATTCCTCTTCTTCAATCTCTTTTATTTGGTTTTCATCAATCTCTATAAAAATAAACTCAATGTTTTCATGGCGAAGCACTTGGTAAATATTTCTTCCTAAACGACCAAACCCACAAATGATGTATTTCCCCACCGGCAGTTTTTCTAAGTGGGCATCTAACGTGTCAATTTGGTAAATCCATTTTTCAAGTTTGAGTAAATTGGGGGATTTGATTGCCATTTTTAACTCATTGGCAATAATGGAAAAAGGATTGGCAATGACGTTGACATTGACATCTTTTAAATTATTCACACTGCTACTTGTGGTAGCTTTAGTCGCCAATTGTATGTTTTTGTTTAACAACCTTGAAACAATAGCAATGCGTAAATTTAACGCATCATCTTCAAACAAAGAGACAACCGCTTTGCAATTTGATTTAGCAATACCTGCTAATTCAAGCGCATTAGCATTGTGAGCGTCGGAGACCAAAACGGGAACCGTTGGCGTATAGTTTTCCAAAATCAACGCATTGGCACGTTCTTCACTTTTTTCGATAACCACCACTTGAATATCGTTATTTAACAATTTTTTTATGATTTCATTGGTGACATAATTAAAGCCTAAAACAATAATATATTTTTTACGTATGTGATTGACTTGTCGTTTAAATTTGACACGGGCAATTTCACTTAAAAAGAGTTTATTTTGAAGCAATCCAATCAGTGTTCCAATACCATAAAACCAACCAATAACGGTCAAATAAATAGAAAACGTCACCCACAAGCGTTGTGAATAGGTAAAAGAATACGGTGTTTCTCCAAACCCAATGGTTGTTGCGGTGTAAGAGATAAAATACAAGGCATCAAAAATTGTCATGTGGTACGCATTGCCATTGGCATCAACACCATTGATACTGATTAACCCTACAATAGCAATGGTATACGTAACAATAATGACAATAAAAGGAATACGCATTTTTTGTAAAATAATCCAAAGTGAGTTATTTTGCACTCTTTTTCCTAACTGTTTTTACGGTATTCATTATCGTTTTGATTTGAGAGTTTCACCCACATATAACGCCACTGAGGTAATATTAGCCAATAACGCCCCACCACTTAAAGAGATAATAATGGCTACAATTTCTTTATCGATAACATAGACATAATAAGCAATTGACCACACAACAGCCGCTGCAATTAACTGTATATCTGCTACGAGTGAAGTGGCTAAGAGCACTGAACCCATTTGTGTTCTATCACCCAATTTAAGCGTCGTTGCAATTAAATTCACAATAATAGCGGCAAACAATTCATACTTACTGTGTGATTCTAAAGAGTCTAAATCTCCATAAAAAAATCCAAAATTTAACGTCATGGCAAGTATGATAAAAAATCCTGAAATCACTTTGTCTAAATTCATTGAAATATCCTTTATGTGTAAGTACCAACAATAAATAAAACTATACTAAGAAGACTATAGATTAGTGCTAGTGCAAGGCAGAATTTTGAAGCTTTACATAGTAAAGTGAAAAATTCTAACGAAGCAATAGTGCTGATATATAGTCTTGATAACTATTTTAGTGCAGTTTTATTTATTTGTTGGTACAGACTTTACTGACTAAAACGCCACTGTATACAATCAAAAGTATACCTAAAAATACCCAAATATCAGGGAGTGCATCGCCTAAAAACATTCCCAAAATAATTGAAAAAACGATATTGGAATAACTAATCGTTCCAATAATTCCGGCTTTGGCACACGAATAGGCTTTGGTCATATAAATTTGGGCAAAAGTGGAAAAAAGACCCAACGCAAGAATAAAACCCATATCGGACATTTGAGGCATACTAAAAGGTGCTATCATAAAATCAAAGGTGGTGGTTTCATAAAACTCGGCAATAATCATTAACAGTATAGGTCCAATGGTTCCAATGGTCATAAACGACAAGACAATGGCTCGATTTTCATAATAATTTTTGAGTTCACGAATGGACGTATATGCCAACCCTGCTCCCACTCCACACAAAATTCCCAACCAATCGGTTTTGTCCAAAGAACTTCCATCGAATTTCGTAATAAATAAAATCCCAATAAACCCTACAAAAATGCCCAACCATCCTTGCCATGAAATTTTTTCTTTGATGAAAATATAGGCAAAAATTGCCGTAAATATAGGAGAAGTTTTGGAGAAAGTCATGGCTTCGGCTAAGGAAATGTGTGAAATATTATAAAAAAACATCAGTAATGCTAAAAAACCAGCGACCCCTCGGAAAATCAGTAAAAAGGGTTTTCCTCCCACTTGTTTAAGCGGTTTTTGATAAATAGAAAGCGCAATAAAAATAACCCCAAACACGTTTCTGAAAAATACAATTTCAACCGAATTCATGGAATCACTCAGCTCTTTGGCAAAAGCGCCCATAAACGCAAAAAGTAAAGAAGCAAAAAGCATATACTTTATGCCCTGTTTGGTTTCGTTTGTCATATCGAATTTTAATGAGTTTTTTGTTAAAATCCGATTATCTAATGCCAAAAGGAGACGAATTGCAATTTCTAAATGACCCTGCATATCATATCCCCATAGCGATTTCTATTTTTGTTTTTTTCTTATTTGCTCGAAAACTCTTTCAAATCGTAGCCAAATATGTTGTCATGAAAGTTTTGAACAAAAATAAAGAGACCTTCGATGAAGAAATCTTTGATTCCATACAACAACCGCTCAGCTTTTTATTTGTTCTAGTAGGGGCGAATATTGCTTTACGCTTTTTGGATATTCCCGAAGAATTAAAATATTTTATTATTCCTTTAATCAAATCTGTGTTTGCTTTTATCATTTTTTGGACGATTTACAATGTTTTAACTCCATTGACAAAAATTTTTAATAATCTTACCCATAAATTTGGAAAAGAGTTAAGTGAAGACATCACCAACTTTTTGATTAAAACGCTTAAATTCCTTATCATTTCCATTGGTTTTGTTGCCATTATGAATGTATGGGGTTACAATATCAGTGGATTTTTAGCCTCACTGGGACTCGTAGGGATGGCGTTAGCATTGGCGGCTAAAGATACGGCTTCAAATTTGTTTGGGTCATTGGTGATTTTTTCGGATCGCCCTTTTAAAATTGGTGATTGGATAATGACTCCCGATGTTGAAGGGATTGTAGAAGAAATTGGTATTCGTTCGACTAAAATCCGTACTTTTGCCCAAGCCATTGTAACCGTGCCCAATGCGGTTTTAGCCAACAGTGCCATTTTAAACTGGTCACGCATGGGAAAACGACGTATAAAAATGAGTATTGGTTTAACCTACAGCACCACCGCTTTTCAAATGCAAACAATTGTGAAAGAGATACGAAGGATGTTGGAACATCATGATGATATTCATCAAGAGACTATTTTTATCTATTTTACCGATTTTCAAGACTCTTCTTTAGGAATATTCTGCTATTTTTTCACACAAACAACCAATTGGGGAGAGTACATGAGTGTGCGAGAAGATGTCAATTTAAAAATTATGGAAATAGTCGAAAAAAACAACGCCTCTTTTGCATTTCCAAGTCGTTCTATTTACATTGAAACACAACAAGAACAACAATCCAAAACAATCAACGAATTAATATAATAGGAAAAAAATGAAATATTTAAAAATTATCGGTCAAAAACCTTTAGCAGGACGAGTAAAAATATCCGGTGCAAAAAATGCAGCGTTGCCACTCTTGGCTTCAACTATTTTGGCAAAAAATGACGTCAATATTGATAACTTACCTAATGTTGTCGATATTAATACGCTTCTTAAACTCCTTGAAATGCTAGGAAGTTCATTTAGCAAAACCTCAAACAACAGCATTACAATTAATACCTCAGCCATACATGAAACCAAAGCAACGTATGACATTGTAAAAACCATGAGAGCTTCTATTTTGGTATTAGGTCCCCTATTATCACGGTTTGGGCATTGTGAAGTTTCGCTGCCCGGTGGTTGTGCTATTGGGCAACGACCGGTGGATTTACACTTAAAAGCGTTGGAGCAAATGGGCGCTATTATTGAAATCAAAGCCGGTTATATCTTAGCAACTGCACCCAATGGTTTAAAAGGAACGACCATCGTTTTTGACAAAATTACCGTAACAGGAACAGAAAACATTGTTATGGCAGCCGCACTTGCTCATGGAACAACCAAAATCATCAATGCCGCAAAAGAGCCTGAAGTGGTGCAATTGTGTGAAGTGTTAAAAGCAGCTGGATTGGATATTAAAGGAATTGGAAGCGATGAAATTGAAATTGTAGGAACACGACAAGAGTTGTTAGAATTTAAAGATTTTACGATTATTCCCGATCGAATTGAAGCAGGTACGTATCTTTGTGCAGGAGCTATTTGCAACACCAAAATAACCATTACCAATGTTATTTCAATGCATTTAGATGCCGTATTATGCAAACTCGAAGAGATGGGATTTAGCATTGAAAAAGATGCTCATACGATTACTCTTTTACCGGCAAAAAAAATCAAAGCATTTAAACTGACCACCACCGAATACCCAGGTTTTCCAACCGATATGCAAGCCCAATTTATGGCACTGGCAACCCAAGCGCATG
>JBAYZM010000184.1:0-5146 GCA_041672515.1 Arcobacteraceae bacterium | reverse complement strand
AGCAGACCCTAAGATTTTAGGATTTAATTTCTGCGTTCAAAAACTCGTAAAAAATGTACATCTAGTACATTTTCTTCCTCAAACAATTTGAACTGTTCCCCGAAATAAAATCCTAAAATCTTAGCTTCATCAAACGCAGAGGTAAATCCCTATATATAAATTTAGACAAGAAAAGTTCTAACCTTAGCAAATCAAATATGCAAATGTCCTTATCCCATTGTTTCCAACATCTGCAAAAGCCGAATGTTTATTTTTCTTTTCGGAAAAGAGTTGCAACTGTTTGAACATAAAAATATGCTGGGAGCATATTTTTATGTGAGTTTTGCGACTCAGAAAAGATAAACCAATAAGCAAAGGAACCCAAAGGGCTTCGCAGCCGTTGGTGGTTTTGCTTACTTTAGTCCACACAAAGTAAGAGGGCGGAAAGCTTTATGGTTTTCAAGAGAGATTATAAATATTTTATTATTTATCCCATTCGTTGTTACAATTTAATAATTCTATAACAACACTTTCTAAAATATTATTAATCCAATCAATTTCATATAAAAGATTATTTTTAATAAATTTAAAAGATAAATCATGTTTTTCTGCATGAAAAATTTTATTTCTTAAAAAATAGGCATATTTAATACAGATAAAAGCAACAATTTCTATATCTGATTGATTTTTCATATTAATTTTAGAATCTAAATAATTCACTATTTCATTATATATGCATGTATTTTGTTTAGTTTTACAATTACCATAAATTGTACTTAGTCCTAATTTGTTGAATTTGCTTTCTACTTTATCTATAGAATTAATAGTTTTAATAAATTCTTCTCTGTATGGTAATGTTTCTCTCAAAATATGTAAAAGCCTAGAATCTGTATATCTATATAAAAAAGCTATGAAAGATACTGTATGATTTTTTGTTGGATAATCATTTAAAATTAAATTCCTAAATTGTATTTTTTTTCTTAGGATTTTACAATCATAATTTTTGACAATTTTTTTTGAATAATTAAATAAACTATCATTTGAAAGTAGGAAACTTCTCAAGTTTATATGACAAGTGTTATCATTTTCACTTTTACCAATATATCTGTAAATTGCATTAAAAGCTTTCCATAGTCTTTCAAACTTATGACTTGATTCTTGTGTATTTAAAGCTTTAACTAAGTAAGAGAGACTATTAAATAAAGATATGGATTTATCATTAGTAAGAAAAACATCATCTATATTATTAAGTATATAATTTTCATTAATATTAAAATATTTTTCCACAACTTGCTCAATTTGATAGTTTTCTTTTGGAATTGTTGTTGTTTCTAAAATTTTGTCTTTTTTTCTGCTGACTGTAATACTTTTTATTTCAGAAAAATTTCTTTTATGAACATAAAAATATAGTAAACTTTTTGTAATTTGTGTATGTATAGTATTTGTATCATTAGTTAAAATATCAATTGGACTAATAATTGTATTTCGTTCAGCTTCAATATAAATTGATGAACTTGTAATACGACATTTATCTAGTTTCGTTCTAGCACCATTATATGATATAAAATCATTAAAATATTCTATAGAATCTTGAGAATTACTAAAATTAATTTCAATTAAATATATGTTTCTAGTTTTCTTTTTGGGACTTATAGTAATTATTTGTTGAATCCAATTATCAAAATTATGTTTTTTTTCATAAAGATATACATCATAAGCTTCTGGATACTTAGTTTTGAAAGCAATTTTAAAATCCATTAAAGTATAAGTATCATTTTTAAAAGAAGCATGTACTTTGATTAATTTATTATTGATATCTTTTATTAAATGCCCTTTTCTTTTTCTTGGTAGTTTAACATTTTCTCCAAAATTTTGTAATTTTTCAAAAGCAAGTCTTTGAACACTATAAACTTTATCACTAATCATTAATCTACATAGTTTATCAATTGATTGTCGACATTTATATTTTCCAAAATTTTCTATTGATTTAATTCTATTTTTATAATTAGATTTATCTCTACTTAATTTAATTATTTCATCTATATTTTTGGGTGTTTTTTCAACATAATTTTCTTTCATTTTAATCCAATGTAAATATCTTGCATACAATATTTATTATATACTAGATATCTTAAAATCAAAAAATAACATACAATAAATATCATATATAAAACAATCATAAACACATTAATTAAAGTATTTATCTTCTCTCTTTCCTAGTCTTTAAAATATTCCGAACAAGCAAAACTAAAAAAAGTAAAGCAATCGTTGAACTGATGTAAAAGCCTTGCATATTACTGTCATTAAAAAAAGTATACGCTAAGGCTAGAAAAATAAGAGAAAGTACTAAGCACATGGCTTAGTACTCGGCTTTATCGCCATTTTTAAGAAGGTCTTTTCTAAATCTGATAACTTTATTTCGCCCCGTAGCTTTGGCTTCATATAAACAAAGGTCGGCAAATTTGATACATTTCCAAATTTGATCCGTATCACTTGGGAAAAAGGCGTACCCAATACTGACGGTTTTGCTAAACGATTCGTTGTTAAACGTAAAGACCAGTTTGCTAAATTCTTCATTGATTTTAGTTGCCAATTCTAAAGCACTCTCTTCAGTTGGGTTTTTCATAATGATTAAAAACTCTTCTCCCCCAAATCTAATAATAAACTCATCGTGTCCGATACTCTCTTTCATGGTTTTAGAGAGTTTTTGTAAAATGGCATCACCCGCATCGTGTCCATAGGTGTCATTGACCATTTTAAAGTAGTCAATGTCTAAGAACATAATGGAATACGTTGTGCCTTGTTCTAATTCCATAGGCATTTTTTTATCAATAAAATCGTCCAAATATTTTCGATTGTAAAGCCCCGTAAGACCATCGACTAAGTTTCTCTCTCGTAGAACATCCATGAGCATTCGGCTTTCCATAATAGGCTTAGTCTCTTCTAAATATTTTTTGATAATTCCAATTTGGTACTTGATATGTTTTAAACACTCTTTATCTTCACATATAATATGCACGGTAATACTTTTTTGTTCATTGATTAAAAAAGGAATACAGACATAATCTTTGCACGATTTACATGAGGCCGCTCTGCAAATTTCTGGGAAATTTTCAGAAGAAACCACCATATCGGTTCGTTCTGCTCGGCACTGTTCTTTAACATTTTTAACTACATGACAACACGGTTTAGTATCTTTTGTACTAAAGATGACTTTTCGTTCGTCTTTGATTAAATCATTTTCAAAAATATAAAACTTGGAAATATTGAGTTTATCTCTAAATACTTGTACCAATCGATGATAGATATCATCTTTGGTTAAATCCGTTTCAATGGTTTTTTTGAAGTTGTAAATTTCTGAAATATCTTCAATAATCTCTTTAGCAGTTAAGAGTTTGTCGTTATTCACATTGCTTGAACGGTTATGCACAAACGCCGTTAAGTTTTTTTCTATGCCTGTTAAAACGGTTTCAAGTTTTTCAATGATTTCATTGAGCCACATTGACGCTTCTTTATCCTCTTTTAGCGTTCCTTCTTTGGCTCGAATAGAGTAATTTCCTTCATGTACTTGTTTTAATACTTCCGTAATAGAATCAAATGAGCTGGTATACGGTTTGATTTTTCGGCTGATAAAAATAAGAATAAAAATTAAAAATACAATTACAATACCAATGATATTCAGCAAAATTGCAATACTGGAAATTCGGTCATCTTGGATGTCAAATTTTAAAGAAATAGCCCCTAGAACTTCACCCTCTTTAGCGTCATGACAACTTAAACAGTTGGGTTTATCCATTGCTGATGCGGTGTATGGAATCGTAATTCTAAGCGTGGCAGCTTTTAAAGACTCTTCAATGACTAACTCTTCACTGCCTGTTTTTAAGACTTTTTTATCAATCTCATCACGTGGAGTTTCGTTGGCTAAATCAGCACCACCAAATTGTTTGGTTACGCTTGGTGATCGAACAATCCAAATATCATTGAGTTCTTGAAGTTGTTCAATACTGCCTAAAAAGACATTTCTTTGATCCATATTGCCATTAATCATATGTGCAGTCAGTGATTTTTTAACAATTTCTGCGGTTAAATAAGCACGTTTTTTAGCGCTGTCATAGCCACTTTCACGTGAACCCAATGCAACTAATGCAACGATTATAACCGTCAATAATGTAACCATCGTAAATATAATAAGCGTAATTTTTTTATTTGAAGTCATCCAACTACCTTTTAGTAAAGATTTTATATATAATATCATAAAAATATTTTTATTTTACATTAAAACAAGAATTTAAGTAAGTATTTATAATACATTAAATGCTTCTTCTAAATCAAGTGTTCCTTCGTAAAAGGCTTTACCCACAATAACACCTGCGATATTTCCGTTGTTTTTGCAGTTAATAATATCTTGAATATCTTTAACTCCACCACTGGCAATGGTATCCACACCACTGGCAAGGGCAATATCTTGTGTAAACTCAACATTGACTCCGCACAGCATTCCATCTTTAGAAATATCTGTACAAATAATGGCTTGGACTCCTGCATTGGCAAACTCTTTGGCTAACGTGGTGGCTTCCATGGTAGAGACTTCCGCCCAACCTTCAACGGCGACCATCCCGTTTAAGGCATCAATTCCCACAGCTATTGGGTATTTGGCTGCCATATCTTTGACAAATTGAGGGTCTTTTACTGCAATTGAACCCAAAATAAGTCTGTCCACTCCAAGTTCTAGGTACATTTTAATGGTCTCTTCGTCACGAATACCACCACCTAATTCAATTTTTAAATTACAGTTTTGTCGTATTTTTTTAATTTGTTCTAAATTGGCAGGAGTTCCTGCAAATGCCCCATTTAAATCAACAATGTGAAGCCATTTACTCCCCAGTTCTTCAAATCGTTTTGCTACTTGCCACGGTTCGTCGCTGTAAATTTTAGCGCTCTCCATAAGCCCTTTACTTAAGCGTACTGCTTTTCCATCTTTTAAATCAATCGCAGGTAAAATATCCATTAATTCGCCTCTCCTAGTAAGTTTTCTATGGTCTCTTCGATGGTTTTAAATTGAAATTTAAAGCCATTTTCTTCTAAACGTTGTGGAATCATGCTTTGCCCATCGGTCAGAACACTTGCCCCTTCACCATAAATAAGGTTAAGTACAAAGTGTGGTACG
>JBAYZM010000183.1:0-5158 GCA_041672515.1 Arcobacteraceae bacterium | reverse complement strand
ATGTTGCTTGGGCAATTGATGTCAATGGAGTATTACGACACCCTTCTCAAATTTATGAAGCGATTTTAGAAGGTCTTTTGGTTTTTATTGTTTTATATTTTTACCGAAAGAAAAAAAGTTTTGATGGGGAATTGGCGATTATGTACGGAGTGTTGTACTCCATTATGCGAATCATTGCTGAGTTTTTCAGAGAACCCGATTTACAGTTAGGATTTTTATACAGCAACTGGCTGACGATGGGGATGCTGATCTCTTTTGCTTCTTTTATTGCCAGTATTGGGGCTTTATTTTATATTAAACGTCTTAAAATAAACTAGAAGAAGGAGCTTGTGCTCCTTTTTTGAGTTCTTCTATGGTTCTTTCATGTGCTTTTATAACATCTTGTAAATTATCAATCGTACTTCTGTATTCTTCCACATAACCTTGTAGCGTTACAATTCCATCTTGTGAACGTTTTATCTTAATAGTTAAGGCATCGCACTTCTTTTTTAGAAAAGTGGACTTCTCATAGGATTTCCGCCCTGCTATTAAAACCTTTTCTAAACGTTCTTGAAAAATCTTTTTTTCGGTATCGGTATTTTCCATATATTCTTTGTACTCTTTTTCTAAAAAAGCAATTTGTTTTTTATCTCTTTCTCGTATTATCCGTAAACGTTTTAACTCTTCATCTAATTCTCTTACATATTTTATGAGTTTTTCTTCTTTATCCAAAGCATCTTGTTTGGCTTTTAAAACCAAATCTCTGGCTTTATTATTGATTTCTTCTTGCGTGGTTTTTTTATTATTTAATTGATCCAACTTTTGATTGAGAATAAATCGTTTTAATTTTTGTTTCTCTTCTTCAATGTCAGAGATTAAAAAAGCACTTGACATGTACTTGTAGACTTCACCTTGGTCATTTTTAATAGGCACAATAATGAGTTTTATATAGTAAGGTTCATCATCTTTGTTTTTATTTTTTAGTTTCCCTTGCCACATTTTCCCACTTTGTAAATTTTCCCACATTTTTTGGTAAATTTCACTTGACGTATCATGATGCCGCAATATTTTATGTGTGTTACCAATTAACTCCTCTTTACTAAAGCCAGAGACATCACAAAAACGTTGATTGACATAGGTAATTTCCCCCTGAAGATTGGTTTCAGAGACTAAATTGAGCTTATCAAGTATTAATTGAAATTGTTCCAATTGCTCTCTTTGATGTTCAATGATTTTTGTTTTTTCAATTTTGGATACAATTTCACTAATAATTTTTATAAAAGTACCTTCTTGAAAAGGTTTTAAAATAAAATTTTCTATTTTGAATTTTATAATTTCACTTAAAATGGAGTTATCTTTTAAATCAGAAATGAGCAATATGGGTTTTTGCCAATCATTGGAAGCCCGTATTTTTTTAATTAAAGAAAAAACAAAACCATTTTGGGTTGCCATATCAGCAATAATAACATCGACCTGCTCTTTTATGTTGTCATAGTCTTCAAAAGTATGGGTTGGGGTTAAAGTAAGAAGTTTGTGAGTATTTGTTGTTAAAATTTTTGCAGTGTTTTCATCGTTGTTGTCAGAAGCAAACAGGACAGTCGCTTTTGAAACTAAGTTTGTTTGATTATTTTCATTCATACAAAACTATTCACTAAGCTTACTGTATCCGTTGTCGTGGGCTAATTCGTTGATTTTATTTTTTAAAAGATCCAATCTCCAACCATGACGATTGGCAAAGTTTTCAATTTCCGCTTCTCTTTGTTCTTGATTGCAAAAGACGTAAATGCGTTTTAAAAATGGTTTTGGCACTTGAATGGCTATTAATTGAAAATAGTTTTCTTTACAACTCCGAGAACAAAATGCTTTACTCATAGCAATTTTCTTCTGACAGAAAGGACAGTGTGACATTATTTTTTACCTTTTACTATTATTTTATAAAATTTTGCATTTGTAATATCTTGTAAAAATTTGGGGTCAATCTCATGCAATGCAATTATCTCAACTTCTTTTTCATCCATTATCCAACCTTTGCCTGAATCTAAAATTTGTTCATCTTCAAACATTGCAACAAGTTCTTCTTTGGAAATAATAATCTCTTCCATGACATTACCTTAAAAATTTATTTCTTAATCTGGTCTATTACATAGCCTCTGTTAGATTTATTTTTGATAATATCATAATAGGTTTTTTGCCGTATCTTATTGACGATATTTCTCATAGTAAAAATTGACATATCTTTACCTTTCCAAACGACCTCTTTAATCGTATCATAATCCGTAATATCATCTTTTCTTTCAATAAGAAGTTTAATAAATGATTTTTCCAATTTGGTAAACTCAATAAGAATTCCACCCTCTTTAAAAAACTGGTCTCGGTATTCATCAAAATAGATACCTTGTTGGAACTCAAATTTATCGCTTCGTTTGGTTTGATTTAAACACATGATAATAGCCAGTTTTAAATCTTTTTGTTTGAGTGGCTTAGAAAGAAAAGTGTAGGCATTACAGTTAATGGCCGACACAATATTTTCATTGCTGTCCTCTGAAGAAATTATAATTTTAGGAATAGATAACTTTGATTGGATAATCATTTCACAAAATTCTTTAAAGCTCTTGTCGTTCATTTGTGAATCAATCAACAGCATGTCAAATTTATGCTCTTTTAACAACGAAAAGGCTTCATTTGCGCTTTTAACTAATTTTAATTCTTTAAAATAATCATCGAATTCTGACTCAACAGCACTCTTGATAGTGTCATCATTACTTAAAAATAAGATCTTAACATTGTCAAGTTTTCTGATATTTTTTACTGATTTAATCATTTTTACTCTCTTGATTTAATATCTTGAGCGTATATTAGCAAAAATAATTCAATTTGTCAAAGGAAAAATAATTTTTTATTCGGAAAAAATAATTATTTAAGATCTCCCCAACAAGAAGCCATATTTACGCTTACTTCAAGCGGTATTTCTAAGGTATAAATATTTTCCATAATGGCTTTTAACTCAGTAGAAAATTGTTCGGCTTTATCAAGAGTAACTTCAAAAATCAATTCATCGTGAATTTGTAATAACATTTTAATATCGGGATTGTTTTTATATTTTTTATAAATTTCAATCATCGATAATTTGATTAAATCTGCCGCACTTCCTTGAAACATGGTATTGACAGCTTCTCGTAAAAACATTGCTCGTTGCATTCCACCCACGCTGTTAAAATCAAAAATTCGTCGTCGTTTTAAAAGTGTTTCAACATAGCCATGCTCTAATGCAAAATCTTCTATGGATTTTAAATAGGTTCTCACGCTTGAAAACGCTTTAAAATAGGATTCAATATAGACTTTAGCTTCAGCAGGTGCAATGCCTAATGTTTCTCCCAGTTTTTTACTTCCCATTCCGTACAACAATCCAAAGTTAATCGATTTGGCAACATTTCTTTTAGCCGCCGCTTCTTCTTGCCCAAAAATTTTAATGGCAGTTTGCATATGAATATCTAAACCATTATTAAACGCATCAACTAAGGCTTCATCTTTTGAAAAATGAGCCAAAAGTCGCAACTCTATTTGAGAATAATCAATACCTATGAGTATATTTCCTTGGCTTGCGACAAAAGCTTTTCGTATCTCTTTTCCTGCATCACTTCTTACTGGAATATTTTGTAAATTGGGATTTTTACTGCTCAATCGTCCTGTTGCTGTTCCGGTTTGTAAAAAAGAGGTATAGACTCTGTTTTGAGTATTTTTTAATCCATATTCCAATAAAGGTTCAATATAGGTTGATTGGAGTTTATAGGCTTCTCGATAATCCAATAACAATGGGACAATAGGATGCTTATCATAGAGTTTATGCAACACCATTTCATTGGTGCTGTAACCAGTTTTTGTTTTTTTAGACGTCGGTAATTTTAACTCTTCAAACAAAATCGTTCCTAATTGTTGAGTCGAATTAATATTAAATTTGTTGTTGGTGTAGCCATAAATTTGATGGGTTAATTCGCTTAAATATTGGCTGTTTTTTTCTTTTAAAGCTTTTAAAAGTGCAACATCGACTTTGATACCATTGTTTTCCATATATGCTAAAACATAAATAAAATCAAACTCGACTTGTTTTGCAATGTCAATGAGATGTTCACAGTTATGCCGTTTAAACTCTTCTAAAAGCTTAAAATAGAGTTTATAGGTCATATACGCATCTTCACTGGCATAGTCACAGGCATTGTCTAAATCAACATTGGCGAAAGTTTCATCTTTTTTAACCGTATCTTTAAAGGCAATCATTTTATGGTCAAAATATTTATTGGCTAAAAAATCCAATCCCACTTTTTCTTGGGTATCTAAAAGCCACGCTAAAATCATGGTATCAGCAAAAAGATTTAATTCAATCGCAAAATTGTGTTTAATAATTTGATAATCGTATTTAAAATTTTGCAAAACAAGTTGGTGGGTATTGAGTTTTTCAATGGCTTTAGCCGCTACCTCTTTAGAAATTTGCTCACCAACACCTAAATAAAAATGCCCAATAGGAACATAATAGGCTTTTGTAGGCTCAAAACAAAATGAAAACCCCACAATCGAAGCCGTTTGAAAATCTAAACCCGTGGTTTCCGTATCAAAAGCTATTATGCTGTTTGCTTTAATCGAGTGAATCACCTTAAAAAGTTCTTCTTCATCGTTGAGTAAAATAGCTTCAAAGACATTATTGCTGTTCACTTCTATAGGCATTTCTTTGGCAGTTTCAGCGTTTTTATTTTCTGCGGTAATCGTTTTATAACTTAATCCACTCTCTTTTACACGTTGTATAATTCGGTTTAAATCGTATTCGAGTAAAATAGACTCGATTTTTAAAATAGGATTTTCGACGGGTAAAAGAAATTCCTCTAAAATATCAATGACATGTGAATCGGTCTTAAGGGTCACTAACTGTTTACTGATAAATGCCATCTCTTTATTTTCACGTAACAGTGTTGCCCAACGTGCTTTTTGGATATTTTCTAAATTATTATAGATATTTTCTAAGTTTCCATACTCTTCTAATAGGGCTTGGGCAGTTTTTGCCCCCACTCCTTTAACTCCTGGAATGTTATCGGCACTGTCTCCAATTAACGCTTGATAATCTATGAATTGTACAGGTTTAATCCCATATTTTGCAATACACTTATCTTCATTGATAATCTCTTTTTTA
>JBAYZM010000182.1:0-5219 GCA_041672515.1 Arcobacteraceae bacterium | reverse complement strand
TGTGTGTGGCTTGAATAAAAAACATCATAAACTTTGAAGAGAAACTTCGTCTAAAAGAGAGCGCTAAATCGACTTTACCAATGCTTTTTGCCAGTTTGATTAAGTTAAAATATCGGTTGCCACTTTTTTTGGTTTCATCGATGATAATATTGTTAATGTTTTTAAACCCATGAAACGCTTGCGTTGAAACAAATGAACCCAAAAGGGTAATTTCGGCATTAGGATAGGTTTTAATAATATTTTCAACAGCAGGAGTGGTCATAATGGCATCGCCCAACCAAGTGGGGATTTCAATAAAAATTTTATCGATAGTAGGCATAAATTGGATTCTCACTTATCTCTATATTTTTTGTCAATCGTACGCCAAACATATCATACACTTCATGGGTGTTGGTTAATTCAATCGTATGCGCGTCATTTATCCACAATATATCAAACTTCCGATTGTTTTTTTGACACGTTAACACATACTTGTTTTTTGAATGCGAAAATCTTAAAACCTCACTCTCTTGTAAAAAGTCAATCATGGTTTTAAACACTTCATAAGCGGGACGTTTTAAAACTAAACCACCACGATTATCGATTAAACCATATCCCGGAGCAATAAGTTGATGCCAAAAAATCGTTTCCACTTTTTTGGTTCCTAACGCTAGAAGATAATACCGCAACATATATCGAGCATAGGTTTCCACGCTCACACACTCATGCTCACTGGTAGGCGCATAGGGTTTGGTGTTGGAAATGGGCCAATTGGCTTCGGTAATAACCAATTTATTACTGGAACGTTTAGACAATGAAGCAATACTATAAAGCAAATTGATTTTTTTAGACGTGTCATATGAGCCCATTTGAACATTTTCAGGAGCACCGCGTCTGTCTACATAAAGTAAAGCACTGACTTTGTCAAAATAGAGTCGGTATTGGTTAAACAGCGCTCGAATAGTGTAGTGATATTCAAAGTCAATCACGCTAGGACCAATTAAATTGTACTCTTGAAATGAATTTCGTTTGATATTGTATGCGATTTCATAAAAGTCCAAATACTCTTTTACGCTAAAAAATCCCCACTTCATTCGGTTAATTGCATTGCCTATTTGGAAATTCTTGGCAATGCCTTTAAATGCAACAAAAATATTGGTCAAACTCTCTTGCAACATCATATTGTGTTCAATATGATTTCGGTCTTGCAAAATATTTATCGTGATTTCACAATCATAAAAATATTTGGCAAACTCCACATAACTTTCTAAATTGGCAATATCACTTAAGGGGACTCGAATTAAAATATTTTTACACCCTAATTCTCGGATGAGTTCAACTTGGTCAAGCCCTTTGTCTAAATTCACACCCATTCCAAAAAACAACGACGTATTCACACTTTTTGAACGAAGAAAAGGCATAAAAAGTACACTAAGAGGATAGATAAAAATGTTGGTAATAACCAATTTAACATAATCAAACCAATGTTTTTGTCGCATCATTTTTTTATAATTTTTATCTTTAATCACATGCGGTTGATCCGAATAATAATCCCAAACAAATTGCCCTTTTTTCATACTATCTCTTTTAATCGTTTTTCAATTTTTTCATAAATTTCTGCCCCATAGTTTTGGGGAACACAAAAATTATTTTGATTCTCTTCAGCACTCATGGTTCCCCAACGTTTGGCACTGGCAAATAAAGTGTCCCCAAAAAAGGAAAGTGTTTTAATATTTACAGCGCCTGCTAAATGCATGGGACCGGTTGATGTACTAATAAAAAGTTCGCACCCACTTAAAAAAGTACAAAACTCATTCAATGACATTTTTGAATCCACCATTGTGGCTTTAAAATCCAAGTGTTGAACAATATACTCTTTAGAAACTCCATCATCAGGACCAAACGTAAAAACTATTTCATGTTCACTGTTGCTGATACTTCGAGCAAGATTCATATAATCATCCAAAGTTAAATTTCCATCGCTGCTTCCCCCAAAACCAGGGTGAAAAACTATTTTTTTGGGGTAAGGAGTGAGTGGTGAGTGGACAGTGGTGGAAATAAGTGGTTTTGTAAATTCTAGTTTCAAATTGGGGAAAAGGGCTTTGCCTAAATCCAAATTATACTCCCACTCTCTTTTTTGCACTTGACTTCTTCGTTGCAACATTGTAGCATTAAAAAAGATTTGAGCAATTTTGGTTGCAGGTGCAACTCTTTTTTTAATGCCTGCTAAAAAAAGTAACCACCCCAACCTTGTATCTATAAATGCACTGATAGTTGCATCAAACTTCTCTGCTCGGATTTTCTTTAACATACCAAAAAAATCTTCTTTATCGTATAAAATCACCTCATCGATAAACTCAATACTTTGTGCAAAAGAGTAATTGACCTTTGAAACTAAAACTGTAATATGCGTATGGGGATATTGTTCTTTAATGGCTTTAATTAAAGGTAATGTGACGACAAAATCACCTATTTTATCGTGTCTTGTAATGAGCAGTTTCATTGTTTTGACTCTTTATTGGCTTCATAGAGTTTAATGTATTTATAAAAATTGGTTACCATATGTGAAAATGCAATCACTAGTCCCACATAACCATCTAAAAATCCTCGTTTTAAGACATAAGTTCTAAAAAAAGAGTACATACCATTAAAAAAAGCTTTGGTGGGGCTTGAAGATTTTTTGCCAATATTATTTTTTGCAAACAATGTTGAATAGTGGTCGGCTTTTTGTACAAATTGAGAAATCGTATGATAACTGTAATGATTAATGCTTCCTTCTAAGAGTTCAATTTTAAATCCCTCTGTCACAATATCCTCGTGAACATCATTGCTGTTATACCCCGTTTGTGTTTTGTTGTACAGTCGTTTGATTTTTTGATTGTTCCAACCACAAAATTTGACTTGAATATCTTTATAAAAGGCTTTAAAATTGAGTTTATAAACAGTTTTTTCATCCAATGTTTTTGTTTTTAACACTTCTAAAAGTTGTGCATCGACCACTTCATCGCTGTCAATGATTAAAATCCAATCATTTTTTGCAAAGCTTGCCGCGTGATTTTTTGTCCAACCAAAACCTTTAAACTCACCTTGCACCAAATTGACATTATGAAAACGGTTTACAATTTCAAGTGTTTTATCCATTGAACCATTATCATAAACAACAACATCGTCAAACTGTGTTAAACTCTTTAACGTTTTTTCTATGGTATTTTCATTGTTTTTTGCTAATACAACTACACTGATATTCATTTTTTACCCAATCTTTTGACTAAACCTTTTATCTGGTAGCCTACTATTCTTTTAAATGTGAAAATCTCATCGGCACTTTTTAAATTATCCCCATCGACTCTATAAATAGCTCCATTAATACCATTAAAGTCTTTATGAATGGCATTTCCAATTCTAAACGCATAGGTGTAATGCTTTAATGTCTCTTTTAAAACCTCTTGATTGTATTTACCAAAAGGAAATACAAAACTATTTACCTTAATGTTGAGTTTCTCTTCTAAAATATGTTTTGATACGACTAACTCTTCTTCTAAATTGACACCCTCTTGAAGTAAATTGACATGAGAATGAGAGTGCGATGCAATTTGTACTAAACCACTTTCAAGCATCTGTTTTAACTCAAAAAAAGTACAAAAAGTGGCTTCTTTATAATTATTAAATAAATCATTGTGTTCAAAATTTAATCGACTGATTTTACTGTTATTGGTATTGTCTAAAATGTATTGGGTGGGTACGGCTAAAAGGGCTTTTAGCTTGTATTTTTGCAATAATGGGAAAATATAATAAAAGAAGTCCGCATAAGCATCATCAAATGTTAAGCAAACACTTTTTTGTTGCACTTTCTCCCCAGGAAAAAGAGAAGTAAAATTATTGGCAATATAACGCAAATGCTCTTCAAATAGTTTTAAATCGTTACTGCATCTGTCACTGTTGACATGATGGTACATAATACTAATCAACAACTTCAATCCCTTTTAATCGTTTTTTAAAATTAATTTTAGCTTTGTGTTTATGAGAAAAATCTAATGCCATCTTGACACACTCTTTTTCATCTTTATGTATCAACGTTGCATACTCTTGTACTATGATAATCAAGTCCTTATCTTTTGCCCACAATTTTGCAAAGTTTTTGAGTCGTTGTTCAAGCGTTAGACTAAAAAACTGCATGCGGTTAATATCTACAATTTTAAAAATATAGTTTTCGCCCTCTTTTTTAATTAAAATATTGCCCGGACTGTAGTCGTGGTGAAAAATATTGGCTTCATGCAGTTCGTAAGTAAATTGGGCAAACGCTTGTAAAATAGCCTCTTTATCTTTAAACTCATTATCTAATAAGGGTTCTCGAATCGTAAAATCATAATCAAACTTTTGAGCAATAAAATAGCTTTGAGCCAATAATCCCAAAGAAAAAAACTCCACATACGCAATGGGGTTAGGAGTAAACTCACCGATTTTTAATGCATATTCATATGACTTTCGGGCTTTGGAATGTTTAAAAAAAGTATAGACCACCCTATTGATAAAATGGGGGATTTTAAACGATTTTACCACCACTCGAGTATGATTAAAATCAATCACTTTTAATTCGTTTCTGGCTTTGTGTATGGTTTGATGATTTTGTTTAAAATACGTTTGAATATCTTTTACAAAAGGTTCAAAGGCTTCAAAAAGGGTGTTGATTTTATATATCATTGAATATCGCTTCTTAGTTAAAAATAATCTATATTTTGTTAAAATTCAGACATTATAACAAAAGGTGCCTTATCAATTGAATAAAAATATTTTAGAAATTTGTTTATCTCGTGATTTAGGTGGGCTTGAGCTGCATGTAAAAAACATATCGCACTATTTAAATGCCCTGTGCGTAATTAACAATACCTCAAAACTGGAACCTTTTTTTAAAGAGACTTCTCATCCTTATGAAAAAATCGGACGATATAGCTTTTTAAAACTGGCAAAAATAATTGATAAAAACCAAATCGATGTGGTGCATTTGCATTGGACAAAAGATATTCCTGTTGTTGTACTTGCCAAACTTATTTCAAAAAGAAAACCCAAAATTGTACAAACACGCCATATGCACATGACCCGTTTTAAAAGTGATTTTTACCACAAGTTTTTATATAAAAATATACATACCATCATTGCTGTAACACATATGGTAAAAGAACAACTTGAAAAATTTATCCCCAAGAACATCTGTCCAAAATTGTACATGTGCTACATTGGAG
>JBAYZM010000181.1:0-5223 GCA_041672515.1 Arcobacteraceae bacterium | reverse complement strand
ATTTTTATTTGAATATATGTCAGCCAAACATGAAAAAGAGCTCATAGCCCATACCATTTTAGAAGATGTTATGGGAGTAGATGGAAGAAAAATACCGCCCTTTTTGAAAAAAATCATCCCTCAACATTATGATATTGCACAAAAAGATGTTTCAAAAGCCAATAAAAGACAACAAATTAGAAAGAGTGAACAGTGAGTAGTGAGTGGTGAAAAGTAACGAGTGACGAGTAACGAGCTATCTAATTACCACTCACTACTTACTACTCACCACTTACTAAAAATATTACAATATGTAAGATTTTTATTCATCTTAAAATATTTTTTGTATGATGTCATGATAAAATGTAAAGGCAAAACTATGGCAAAGAAAAAGACATCTTTATTTGAGTGTCAACATTGTGGAGAACAAGCCAGTAAATGGTTGGGAAAATGTCCTAATTGTGGTGCTTGGGAAAGTTTTATTGAATTAAACCAAGACCAACAAACGGTGTTAAAACAGATTTCTAAAATGACCACGAGTGATTCTAAAGCGCAACCCATTACTCAGATTAAACAAGACGATATTACCCGTTTTTCATCCTATGACAGCGAATTTGATTTGGTATTAGGCGGAGGAATTGTTCCGGGAAGTTTGACACTCATTGGGGGAAGCCCTGGGGTGGGGAAATCAACTTTATTACTAAAAATTGCTGGAAATATTGCCCAAAATAATAAAAAAGTGCTTTATGTTTCAGGCGAAGAGAGCGCAGGACAAATTAAAATACGTGCCAACAGACTTGAAGCCAACAGCGACAACTTGTATTTACTTTCTGAAATTAAACTCGAAGAAATCCAAGCCGAACTTTTGCGAGAACCTTATGAAGCAGTTATTATTGACTCCATTCAAACCATTTATTCAGACCACTTAACCAGTGCGCCAGGCAGTGTATCGCAGGTGCGTGAGATTACCTTTGAGCTGATGAGAAAAGCCAAAGAGTCCAATATTGCCATGTTTATAATTGGTCATATTACCAAAGATGGAAGTATTGCAGGACCCAGAGTACTTGAACACATGGTAGATACGGTTTTATATTTTGAAGGGGAAGCCAGCCGTGAAATACGAATGCTTCGTGGTTTTAAAAACCGATTTGGAAGTACGAGTGAAATTGGTATTTTTGAAATGCGAAACGAAGGGTTAGTCAGTGCCAAAGACATTGCTTCAAAATTTTTTGATAGAAGTAAACCCCAAGCAGGATCAGCCCTTACAGTTAGCGTAGAAGGCACACGAGCGTTGATTTTAGAAGTGCAAGCATTGGTGAGTGAATCGACCTACCCTAACCCCAAACGAAGTGCCACGGGATTTGACTCCAACAGGTTAAATATGCTGTTGGCACTCTTAGAAAAAAAATTGGATTTACCGTTAAATCATTACGATGTTTTTATTAATATCAGTGGGGGAATAAAAATAAAAGAGAGTTCAGCAGATTTAGCTGTGATTGCTGCGATTATCTCTTCGTTTAGAAATCGTGCGATTTCCAAAGAATCTATTTTTATAGGAGAGGTCAGCCTCACAGGAGAAATTAAAGACGTCTACTCTATGGACATTCGACTCAAAGAGGCTTCAACGCAAGGATTTACCAAAGCCATAGTAGCAACCAAACCTAAGAATATCAAAAATATTAAGTGTTTTGAAGTCGATGAAGTGGTGAAAATGATTGAACTCTTTTAGTTATTTTTATAAGTCATAGTTATAATAATATATTACAATTCTTGTTTAAATATTTTCTAAAGAATATAAGTTATAATTATATCTTTTAAAATGTATCGTAAGGAAAATTAATATGAGTTTCTATGACAAAATCAAAAAATTTTGCAGACCATTCCGCATCATCGTTGGAGTAGTTTTAATTGCCATTGGGATAATCACTTCCAATGCATGGTTTTATTTGGGCATTATTCCCCTGCTTGTAGGCGTTATAAATTTTTGCCCATTATGTGTGATTACCAAGAAGTGTTCTATTTAGAACACTTCTTTTTTTTCTTTTAGTCTACTTTAAACCATTTTTGATACCATTTCATAAAAAATAGGTACTAAAATGATTGATTTAGAAAATCAAACCACCGTTGAAATAGACACCACTTTATTAGAACAAATTAAACAAACTCTGACTCAAAAAGAGTGTGAACTTATAATTACGGATAATCCCACCATACAAGAACTCAATAAAACATATCGAAACATCAATAAACCCACCGATGTATTGTCTTTTCCTCTGGAGTTTGACTTACCCCATATGCCTTTGGGTTCGATTGTGATTTCTGTGGATTACGCCCAAGAAAAAGCGAATGAATTTCAACATACTTTACACGAAGAACTTACGCTTTTATTTATTCATGGACTGCTTCATTTACTGGGATTTGACCATGAAAAAGATAAAGGCGAACATCGAGCTAAAGAAGAAGAGCTTATTAAAGCGTTCAATTTACCACAAAGTTTAATTGTTCGCAATACATAAAACTAAATTTTTAAATTATTCTTAAAATCTCATTCCTTTAACACAAAAATAGGATAAAATAAATAAAATGCCGTGAAACAAGGAAAAGTATGTTTAAGAATATTTCATCGAGCTTTAAAATTACCCTCACCTATCTTATCTTTGGTGTTATATGGATATATGTTTCCGATACACTGACCAACGTTATTTTCCAAAATATTAAAGATGTCCAACTGGTACAATTTTTAAAAGGTTGGTTGTTTATTCTTATTTCTGCTTTAATGCTTTATTTTTTATCTAAAAAACTCTTTAGCAATCTGCTTGAAGCAAAAAATCAAGCTACTGAAGCAAAAAATCTTTTAGAAAATATCATTGATAATGCTCCAATGCGTATTTTTTGGAAAGATAAAAATGGCGTCTATTTGGGAGCGAATAAATTCTTATTAGCTGATATTGGATTTACTCATCTTCATGATTTAATTGGTAAAAATGACACCCAGATTAATATCAAAGAAGCTCAAGAGTATATCAACGATGACAATTTTATTATGAACAATAACACCAAAAAACTCAACTATATCGAAACATTAACCGACAAAAATGGAAAACGAAGAATACTCAACACCTCAAAAGTTCCTCTTTTAAATGCCAGTAATCAAGTAGTTGGCATGATTGGTGTCTATCAAGATATCACCCAAAAAGTTGAAATTGAAAATCAAATTAAAAAGCAAGATGCCCTTATTTTACAACAATCAAAATTTGCTTCTATGGGTGAAATGATTGCCAATATTGCGCACCAATGGCGACAACCTTTGTCTATTATTTCAACGTCTGCAACCGGAATCAAACTGCAAAAAGAGTTGGGTACTCTAAATGATGAACTCGAATTTCAAGCCTTAGATTCAATCAATGAAAATGTACAGTATCTTTCTAACACTATTGAAGACTTTAGAAACTTCTTTAAAGAAGAGAAATTACGCAATGAAGTCGAACTCAAAACTATTGTTGAAAAAACTCTTTCACTCATAAGCAGTCGTTTAAAAAATAAAGAGATCAATGTCATTACTCACTACGATGACATTGCCTTTGAAACATTAGAAACCGAGCTGGTGCATGTATTTATTAATATTATTAACAATGCCATTGATGCTTTTGACACTGTTTTAGAGACAAAATACATTTTTATTCAAACCCAAAAACACACTAATTCGATTCAAATTTCTATAAAAGACAATGCCGGTGGCATTGATGATTCGATTATTTCAAGAGTATTTGAGCCCTATTTTACAACCAAAGATGCCTCAAAAGGGACGGGAATTGGACTTTATATCTGTAAAGAAATCGTCGTTAAGCACCTTAAAGGACAAATTGATGTTAAAAATGTATCGTTTGAATATCAAGGAAAAGCGTATACAGGGTGTGAGTTTACAATTGATTTATTGTTTTAAAACAGATAAACCAAGGTTTATCTATTTTGAGCAATCGCTGCATAATCCATTGAAAACCAATGAAGTGCTGTTGATGGTGTAGTGCATTTGATTTTGAACTTGTGTTAATAGTATGCTTGCATCCACATGAATATCTTCAATTTTTTTACAACAATCACACACAAAATGAGCATGACTGGCTTTGGTTAATTCATAGACCGATTTTTCATTGGGAATTTTAACTTCTTGCACAAAAATTCTTTCAATCATGGCATTCATATTTTTATAAATAGTAGCCAATGAAATAGAGGGAAATTTATCTAAAAGTTTATTATAGAGTTGATCAATATTTAAATGTCCGCAAACATAAAGCTCTTGAACAATGGCGACTCGTTGGGGTGTCACTTTTAAATCATAATTTTTTAAAGTATTTGCATAATTCATATTCAACCTTCAATTTTAAGTGGTATAATAACCTATAATCCATTAATTTATTTAAGCTTTTACACCGACTTTGGAAGTATATAAGTTGAAAGTAAATTATTTTGTTAATTATGAAAGTTATTTGTTGATAATTATTTTCCTTTAAGGAAGTGTTAATTATACTTCCAAAGGAAAAAAATTATCCTTTAAAAATTAATCAGGAGTCAAAATGAAACAATACGAAACGTATAAATGTAACAAATGTGGAAATGAAGTTGAAGTACAACACGTAGGTGGTGGGACTTTAGTGTGCTGTGGTCAAGATATGGAAATGATTACAACCAATTTAACAGCCGTTAATTTAATGAAAGCCTTTGCCGGTGAATCACAAGCTCGAAACAAATATGAATTTTTTGCAGAAGTTGCCTTCAATGAAGGGTATCATAGAATTGCACGATTTTTCCAAGAAGCAGCCAACAATGAAAAATACCACGCTATGGCAGAGTTTAAAGCCTACAATAAATTGGTTAAAGAGATTGAATTGGATTCAACGGTTAAAAACTTACAATATGCAGCTGATGGTGAAAAATATGAACATGAAACGATGTATCCAAACTTTGAAGAAATAGCCAAAGAAGAGGGATTTAAAGAGATTGCACGAATGTTTAAAGCCATTGGAAAAGTGGAAGTTGAACATGAAAAAGAGTATTTAGAATTAAAACAAGCCTTAATCGATGAAGGATTTTTCAACTCAGAGGAAGAAGAAGAGTGGGTATGTGAAGTATGTGGACACATTCACAGAGGGAAAAAACCTCCAGGTGCCTGTCCATTGTGTCGAGTTGAAAAAGAGTATTTCAAAAAAAGAAATACAGACGTTACGGTGGGATAAACGCCAATTA
>JBAYZM010000180.1:0-5267 GCA_041672515.1 Arcobacteraceae bacterium | reverse complement strand
TTGAAGGGGTGTTTTAAATTGAATGAGACGGTTAGACGCATGAAGCTGTTGGTTAATCGTTTTAAAAATGAGTGTACCATCTTGGCGTAACAGTTGGGCTTCAAATTGAAATGATTTGGGAAAAATAAACGTATCGTTTTTAGAATGTGAAAACTCATAGATGGCATTTTGAATACTCAAAGCATGTTCATAGAGCAGTTTATTTTGGTTGGTTTTGTAATTCTCAATTTCCAGTTGGGTATAAAAATAGGCAGGAACCGTAACAAATACGACAAAAAGAAGTGTGTATAAAAAGGCAATTTTATATAAAAACTCTTTACCCTTGCGTAACAATTTTATATCCTATTCCACGTTGATTGCTGATAAAATCTTTGCTGGTTTTGTCGCGTATTTTTTTGATGCAAACTCGTATATCGGCTTCACAAATATATCGGTCTTCCCAGACTTCACTGCGTAAGGTTTCACTGCTTACAAACTGATTTTTAGAAGAAAGCAGACAAAATACCACCTCATTTTCTTTTTTTGTTAAAGGCACAATGCAACCATCTTTGTACAACTCTTGTTTGACGATATCATACGATAACCCTGAGTTTAAGGCAATGGTTTTATTGTTATTGGCATAAAAAAGTTTGATGAGTTGTTCAATACGGTATTTTAACTCTTTGGGAGAAAAAGGTTTTTTAATATAATCGTTGCAGCCCAATTCATAGCCTAAACTTAAGTTATTTATGTCGGTCAGTGAAGTAATATAAATGACCGGTGTGGTGTTATTTTCTTGCCGTAAAAGTTTGACTAGTTCATAGCCGTTGAGTTTAGGCACTCGAATATCCAAAATCAAAAGATGATATTTGTTTTCATAAATGGCACTTAGAGCTTCTTCTCCGTCTTCAAAATCATCCACAATGTAGTGTAACGATTCCAAATACTCTTTGATACTTTGTTTGTAGTCTAAATCATCTTCCAACAGTAAGAGTCTCATTGTATTTTAACCCTATTTAAAAATGGTTCTTCTTTTTGATATTCAAATGCGTTATTGATGCTGAGGTGTTTTTCGTTGTTAACGCCTGTAAAAATATAACCTAAGTGTTGACCTTCTAAATCATAGTAAGCAAAGTAGGCAAAACTGCACTCTTCATTGGAAATATAGCCATAATCTTTTAACTGCGTAAGATTTAAATGGGCCAATTTTTGAATATTGGCATGATTGACTAACACAAAGTCATCGTATTTTGGGTTGTTTTGAAATTCAATAGCCGTATTTAAATGGCTTTGATGTAACAGTACAAATAAACTGTATCCTTTTTGTTTTAACTCTTTGGAGAGATATTCAAAATCAATAATTGTTTCCAAAGAACCCAAAAATGCTTGGTTTTTCACAATAGGAGAAATGGCTTTAATATTCAGACGTTTTCCTAATTCAATCGACACCAAGGGTTTTTTTTCCTCTTTTACTTTAACTAAGCCTTTTCTAAAAGCGTCTAAAGGAATATCTTTTTTAGAAAAATCCCAACTTTGTAAATGGGTTGTTAAATCTTGATTGTGAATTTGTACTTCAAAACTGCTGTTTTGCAAGGTTTTAAGGGTTTGAATTTTTCGATTAATAATGGCAAAACTCTCGTCTCTTTGGTTGCTTAAGAAACTATCAATTATCTCTTTGTCTTCTGAAAGTAAAATGGATAAAGAAAGCGCATAGCGTTTTTGTTCTTCTAAAAGATTACGGGTAGTTTCCAATGCATTTTCAAGTCGATTGAGTTGGTGAGAACTGTTGTTCATGGAAATCAAAATGTATAAAATAAACGCGATAAAAACAGAAGTAATCCCAAGCGTAAGAAGTAAATATTGGTTGGTTTTAAAATCTAAAAAACGCATGGTTCTTTTACTTCTTATGGTTTATGTCAGTTCGGTGGTGAAAATTCCATCGAGTAAACTGTCCACAAATTCATCGGGACTAAAGGGAATTAAATCCTCTTGTTTTTCACCAATACCGATATAAAAAATAGGCAGTTCTAATCGGTTAGAAATCGAAAAAAGTGCGCCCCCTTTTGCTGTTCCATCAAGTTTGGTGACAATAATACCGTCAATTCCTATCATTTCATTAAAGGCTTTGGCTTGGGCAATGGCGGTATTGCCTTGCGTTCCATCCAAAATCATAATTTTTCGATGAGGCGTTCCTTCTTTGGCTTTTGAACAGACTTTGACGATTTTTTTAAGCTCATGGCTTAAATTGGTTTGCGTTTGCAATCGTCCGGCAGTATCGATAATAACATGGTCGATTTTTCGTGCGATTCCCGAAGAAATCGTGTCATATGCCACGGCACTGGGATCGTGTCCTTGTTTGGTTTTAATAATAGGCACATCAAGGATTTGAGACCATTTGGTCAGTTGTTCAATGGCAGCGGCTCTAAATGTATCACCCGCACCTAAAATCACCGTTTTTCCTGCTTTTTTATAGTTGTTTGCCAGTTTTGCAATGGTGGTGGTTTTTCCTGCTCCATTGACTCCAATGATAAGTTCCACAAAAGGTGAGGGCATATTGTTTTCATCGATTTTTGGCGCGTGTTCAAACAGCATGACCAATCGGTGTCGCAGTTGTTCTCTTGAAATCATTTCGGGAAGTCCATCCATGGCTTTTTCAATGATTTCATACTCCATATCGGACTCAATTAAAATCTCTTCAATTTCATCAAAGGCGATTTTCTCTTTTTTTAAAGGGACAATGTGTTTAATATTGCCTAAGGTTTTTTCTAAAGCTTTGGAAAAAAAACCTTTTTTGTCCATTTCTGGAATCTCTTTGGCTTTTATTTTTTCGCTTTTAAAAATACCAAACATTTAATTTTCCATGGCTTTTTTAATGTCAATATCGAGCATCTCTTCTAAAACAATTCCAATATAACGTTGTTGGATTTCCCCTTGTCGGTTCAATAAATACATTGTAGGAATCGTTTTAACACCACCCACGGCTTGTTCGAGTAAATAGTTACTGCTTGAATTGGTGACTTTATAATTAATTTCATATTCATTAATAAATGCGGTAATATCATCGTGTGTTCGGTCTTTTTCAAGTAATACTGCCACGATTTCTACATCATCGGGATATTTCTTTTTCAGTTCGGTTAAGTAAGGAATTTCTGCTTTGCAAGGTGGACACCATGTGGCAAAAAAGTTTACTAAGATAACTTTATTGTTGATATTCTCAAATTCGATTCGATTTTTAGAGATTTTTGTTTTTAATATCTCTTTGTTGGTTGTTTCTAAATCCACAAAAAAAGTGGCATTTTCTTTAGAAATAGCGTTTAGAATGGCATCTTTTTTGCTACTTTCATCTTTAGAATCACAACCGGCAAAAAGAAGTATAAAAAAAAGTACAAGGAATGACATTTTTTTAAACTGCATTTTAAGTCCTTTGGGTAAAATCATTTGTTGGGTTTGAATTCTACCCAAGTAAGGCTTAAATATGATAAATATGAATCACGCAAAGGGTGATTTTAGGAAATCGTGTATTAGTAAACTAAGATTTATTAGTCAGTTAACAAAGAAAAAAAAAGAAAAAATTATAGTCGATACATTGCATGAAGTTATTACACAACGGAATGCAAAAAAAATTTTAATATATATTCCACTGGATTTAGAAGTCAACGTGTTGCCTTTAATCAACCGACTTCGTAAAGAAAAAAAAGAGGTCTATGTGCCTTTTATGTGTGGAGATAGCTTTAAAGCAGTGAAATACAGACTGCCCATTGAAAAGAAAAAATTTGGAATAAAAGAGCCAAAAAATTCATTTTTAAAACCAAAAATTGATTTGGCGATTGTTCCCATCGTTGGAATTGACAAACTTTATAAACGCATAGGGTTTGGCAAAGGGATGTATGACAGATTTTTTTATAGGCTTAACTACCGACCAACTATAATTTTTACGCAATTAACGCTTTGCCAATCGAATATAATCTTAACTAACGAATACGATATTCAAGCAGACTATATAATTACAAGTTAGTTCAACTAACATATTTTATTTTTAAAGGTTTGATATGAATATATTCATAATAGAGGGCTTTATTGTGGCTGCATTAAGCAGTTTTATAACAGCACTCGTAGTTAAAAAGATAAACAGAGCTAAGTTTGATATTTTTATTGAACAAGCTAAAGCCAAAGCAAAAGTCATCGAGCATGAGGCTGAAGTGATTTTAAAAGATGCCCAATTAAAAGCAAAAAAAGAGTTTGAACGAGAGTTCAGACATGCCAAACGGGATTACGATGAAATGTTTTCAAAAATTCAACGCAAAGAAAAAGAGCTCAATGAGCATTTAGAATCTGAGTTGAAATTGATAAAAAAAGAGAAAGAAGAAATTGTCGAGAACAATCGAATTATTACGACCTTAAAAGAGGGTTTAATCAATCAAAAGAAAACGTATGAAGAGAAGATTATAAAAGCATTGAAAATTTTGGAAAATGCTTCGGGGTTAACGCTTCAAGAAGCCAAGTCTTTAATGCTTGAAAAAGTTAAAGAGGATTCGAGGGCGCAAATTGCTTCGATTTTTAGAAAAAAATATAAAATTGCTGAGCAAAGCACCAAAGATGAAATCAACAACATGTTTTCTCAAGCCGTGACACGATATGCCGGAGAGTTTGCAGCAGAGCGATTGATTAACAATATCCCCATCAACGATGAAGAGACCAAAGGGAAAATTATTGGAAAAGAGGGGCGAAATATTAAAGCCCTTGAAATGCTTTTGGGTGTTGATATTATTATTGATGATACGCCCAATACCATTACGATTTCTTCGTTTAATTTATATCGTCGAGCAGTGGCAACTAAAACGATTCAAGAACTGCTTGCCGATGGGCGAATCCAACCTGCGCGTATTGAAGAAATCTACAACAAAGTTAAAAATGAGTTTGACAATAACATCTTAAAAGAGGGTGAAGATGTGATTATGGAGTTAGGGATTAAAACCATGCACCCTGAACTCATTAAACTTGTCGGTCGATTACGATACCGTGCGAGTTATGGACAAAATGCGTTAGCGCATACGTTAGAAGTAGCGCATTTAGCAGGACTTTTAGCCGCACAAATGGGTGGCGACCCAATTTTAGCCCGACGTGCAGGTCTTATGCATGATATTGGAAAAGCTTTAACTCACGATTTGCCGGGAAGCCATGTGGATTTAGGCGCTCAAATGTGTAAACGATACAATGAACCTGACACCGTGATTAATGCCATTTATGCCCACCACGGACATGAAGAACCAATCAATGTAGAAAGTGCG
>JBAYZM010000179.1:0-5267 GCA_041672515.1 Arcobacteraceae bacterium | reverse complement strand
GTTGTGGCTTTTTGAGTTGTCGCTTATTCCAAAACTGGCGGTAAATTTGAGTTTGGTTTGGGCATCGATTTTAACAGCAATCTTTTCAACCAATTTTCGCAACTGTTCGATTTTAACAAGCGCATCTTGCAAGCGTGTGTTGGGGAAAACGATGGCAAACTCTTCTCCTCCTAAACGTCCAAATATATCATTTTCAGTTAACTGCTTATTCATAGCAGAAGCAAAAGAAACCAAGACTTTATCGCCAATATCATGACCATACTCATCGTTGATTTTTTTGAAATCATCAATATCAATCATACAAATACAGACACTTTGTTTTTTTGTTTTAGCAACATTGAGTATTTCATTGGTTTTTGTAAAAAAACTTCGTCGATTTTGTATTTTGGTTAAAAAATCGGTATATGCCAATTCGTGCAGTTGTTGATTGGAAACTTTGACTTTTTTAACCACGGCTTCAAGTTGCCGTGTGCGTTGTTCTACTTTGATTTCAAGGGCTTTTTTATCTTTTTGAAGCATACGTCTGAAGACCACTTGGGATTTGTAGACCACATATAAAAGAATGGCTAAAAACAGTGCCATGATAACATTGACAATATGAATGGTTCGTTTTCCTTCATTCACATAATGACGTTGATTAATCGTATTAACCGAAAACAACACATTGGAAAAGGCATCTTTAAAAATAAGGGTATTGAGGATTTGTTTGTCGGTTAACGTTACTTGAATTGAAATAGTAGGAATATAGGTCGAAGAGAGTTTTATAGTAGTCTTTTCAATCTCTTTTTGATTGCTAATATAGAGTTGCCCAAAGTCAACAGAGAGTTGTTTCAAAGTGTGGTTATCTAAAAGTTTTCCGACATATAAATTAAGGCTATCATTAATCTTGCTTTTAACAAGATAAAAAAGTTTCCCTTCAAAAGTAAAAATAGTATTGAGATTTGTACTTTTGTTAAACGCTTCAATCAAAGTGGTTTCAAAAAGAGAGTTTGTTTTTATGGAAGTGGAGGTTTCCCAATCATCGCTGTAGCGTGAAAAAATATCTTTTTTTTGTATTTTTTCATAAATAATAAAATCCAAACCCAATGGGTTTAAATGTTCAATGTGTGGGATATTAAAACCATTTTGTATAAAGGTATTGGAAATATTCGTCAAAGAATCGAAACTAAAATTGAAATGATTGACTAAATTATTGATATTCTTTTCATTTTGTATTTTTTCGATTTTAATAAAGTTAGTTAAGAAGAAGTTATAACTTAATACGTAGAATAAAAGAACAATACAAATAAGAGTTGATATAAAAATTGTTCTGCTATTGATATATTTTTTCATAAATCCCTAACTTTTAAAGATGGTTAAGATTATAACAAAAACAACATAATAAACCTTAACATAAATGTCATTTTTAATCAATTTTTTATGGAAATTCCATGATAATAAAACATATTCTAAAAACTGATTATAAACTACTTTTGGCTATAATCGCGGATATTTATGCAAACAGGATTACAAATGAGCGAAAAATACGAACCATCACAAGTAGAAGATAGTTTTTATAAGATTTGGGAAGAAAGAGGTTATTTTGAAATAGAGGGAAATAAATCTATTCAAGAAAAAGATGCCAATGGAAAACAAAAAACATTTTCAATCATGATGCCACCACCAAATGTAACAGGAAGTTTACACATAGGTCATGCTTTAACCTTTACACTTCAAGATATTATCACACGATACAAACGAATGGATGGCTTCAAAACGCTTTGGCAACCAGGAACAGACCACGCAGGAATCGCAACTCAAAATGTTGTTGAAAAACAATTATTAGCAGAGGGTACAACAAAAGAAGAAATCGGAAGAGAAAAATTCCTAGAGAGAGCTTGGCTTCAAAAAGAAACATCTGGTGGAAATATCGTTCATCAAATGAGAAAATTAGGTGTTACACCTGCTTGGAAACGTGAGCGATTTACCATGGATGAGGGATTAAAAGAGGCTGTAAAAGAAGCTTTTATCTCTTTATACAACGAAGGTCATATTACTCAAAATAACTACATGGTAAACTGGTGTACACACGATGGTGCATTATCAGACATCGAAGTTGAACACGAAGAAGTCAATGGTAAGTTTTACCACATGATTTATAAATTTGCAGATGGTAGCGGTGAACTTCAAGTGGCAACTACTAGACCAGAAACATATTTTGGGGATACTGCAATCATGGTTCATCCTGATGACGAAAGATATAAATCAATCGTTGGAAAAGAAGTATTATTACCACTAACTGACAGAAAAATCAAAGTTATTACAGATTCTCATGTTGATATGGAATTTGGAACAGGTGTTGTAAAAGTTACTCCTGCACACGACCAAAATGACTACGAAGTAGGGAAAAGACACGATTTAGAGTTCATCAAAGTATTTGATGAAAAAGGTATTTTAAATGAATATTGTGGAGAGTTTGCAGGGTTAGAGCGATTAGAAGCGAGACCTGTTATCGTAAAAGCTTTAGAAAATTCGGGATATATTGTAAAAATCGAAGAGCATATCCACCAAGTAGGGCATTGTTATAGATGTAAAAATATTGTTGAACCATTTATTTCTCAACAATGGTTTTTAAGTTCTGAAATGGCTCAAGAATCAATCAGAAAAACAAAAGAGACTACAAAAGAGAGAGCCGTAAGTGGTGAACATAATGGAACACTTTTCCACCCTGCACATTGGATAAATTCATATACAGCTTGGATGGATGAGTTAAGACCTTGGTGTATTTCAAGACAACTTTGGTGGGGACATAGAATTCCTGTATTCACTTGTGAGACTTGCGACCATCAATGGGCAGACAAAGCTGATGAACCTGAATGTTGTCCAAAATGTGGAGGAAATCACTATACTCAAGACCCAGATGTACTTGATACTTGGTTCTCATCAGCTCTTTGGGCTATGTCGCCATTAGGTTGGGGAAATAATGGAAAATTAAAAGAACTTTATAATGACACAGATGAAGAAGATTTTTATCCAAATTCATTATTAATCACTGGTTTTGATATTATGTTCTTCTGGGTAGCAAGAATGATGATGATGGGTGAACACTTCAAAAAACAATTACCATTTGAAGATATTTATATGCACGCACTTGTAAGAGATGAACATGGTGCAAAAATGTCAAAATCAAAAGGAAATGTAATTGACCCACTTGATATGGTTAATGAACACAGTGCCGATATTATAAGATTTACGCTTGCGTATTTATGTGTTCAAGGAAGAGACATTAAACTTGGGGCTAAAAATTTAGAGCAATTTAGAAACTTTACCAATAAGCTTTACAATGCAACGAACTTTTTACAGTTAAATGTAGCAACATTCCCAGATTTAAAAGACATTGAAATCAAAACACCGCTTGGTGTTTATATGAAAACTAGACTTTATAGAACAGTTATAAATGTAAGAGAAGCACTTGATACTTATAAGTTTAATGAAGCTGCATCTTTAATCTATAAATTTGTATGGAATGAATTCTGTGACTGGGGAATTGAATATGCAAAAGCAAGTAAGGATTCAATAGTTGAGCTTGGTGCAATTTTTAAAGAGACTTTAAAAATGGTATCTCCATTTATGCCATTTATTTCTGATTATTTATATCATAAATTAAGTGGAACAACACTTGAAGAGGGTGATTCATTAATGATTATGAATTATCCAAAAAGTAATACTATTAATAATGATAGTTTCATAAAGTTTGCAACATATGAAACTATGTTTGCAATAATTGAAGAAGCAATTACAGCTATTAGAAGAGCAAAAGTTATTATAGATATGGGGAACAGCAAAATCGCAAAAGCGTATGTAAAACTCAATAAAAGTATCAATAATGAAGTGGCAAAACCGTTTATTGAAAAATTAGCAAAAGTTGAGAACATAGAGTTTGTAACGGCAAAAGTAGAAAACTCAATTACAGATGTAAGTGATAATTTAGAAGTGTATATCCCAACGGGTGAAATTGATATGACACCAATTATTTCTAAACTTACAAAACAACAAGAAAAATTAGAAAAAGAGATAGCAAAATTATCTGGAATGTTAAATAATGAAAGATTTGTGGCGAATGCTCCTGCCAATGTTTTGGAAGAGAATAGAGCGGGGTTGGCTATGGCTGAAGATAAGTTGGAGAAGGTTTTGGCTGAGTTGAAGTCGTTGAGTTAAAAATTAACTTTTTTATTTTTCATGAAAATCTTTTGATTTTCGTGGGAATAAATAGTTAGTCTATAAGGAATTTAAACTATGAAATTATTAATTTGCTGGATTTCTCAAGTTCCAAATGTAATTTGGAGTGCCATTATAGCTTCACTTCTTACATTTCTTGGTGTAATGTGGACTAATAAGGGAAACGAAAGACGTCAAATCTCTTTACTTGACCACGAAAAAGAAAAGTTTCAATCAGAACAAAAATTAGCTCTTAAAAAAGAAGTATTTTTGAATTTGGCTAGTTCTTTTGCTGATGTATTAGGAATTATTCCAAATTTAATGAATCTAAATTTTTCTGAAAAAGATATTAAAGAGCAAATGGGAAATCATAGTGGAATAGTGGCAAAATCATATTTAGTTGCAAAAGAAAACTCAGTAGCAGAAATTTTAAATTATTCTTCAGAAGTAGCAGAAACATTGCTTAATTTGATGAAAGATAGAATTATCCTTATCGACCATAAAAATGCAATTGAAATTTACCAAAGTATGATTGATTCAGCTAATACAGAAAAAAATCGAATACTTTCCATGATGAAAGAATTCAATTTGCAAGGTAGAAATGACAAAGTAATATTCGATTATTTAGATAATAGTTATAAATTTCAAGAGGATATAATTAAAAGTACCATGAAGAGCATAGAAGAGCAGGAGTTACTTTTAAAACCATTGCATGTAAACTATTCGAAGAAATGTATTCAAGAACATTGTCGTTTAGTTTCATTACTTCCACCAATGACTATAGCATTACGAAATGAGCTAAACAATAATAGTGATTCTGAAGTTTTTATTAATGCTCTTTCTGTCAATGTTTCAAGAACTAATGCTGCATTTGGTAAATTATTAGAATGATAATTAAAGAAGACAATAAAATACCTCTCTTGAAAACCTAAAGGTTTCCGCTTTCTTACTTTGTGTGGACAAAGTAAGCAAAACCACCAAACGGCTTCGAAGCCCATTGGGGTTCCTTCGCTTATTGTTTTATCTTTTCTGTCTTGCAAAACTCCTAAATAAATGTGCGTTTTGTCCGT
>JBAYZM010000178.1:0-5269 GCA_041672515.1 Arcobacteraceae bacterium | reverse complement strand
TCAAAGGAATGTTACCTCGAAAAAACCGAATTAAAGGGGAAACGTTTAAAGTTGGTGATAACTTAAAAGCCGTTGTAAAAGCCGTTAATATTGATAAATCTATTGGATTGGTTATTGAACTTTCACGAACTTCTCCTCGATTTTTAGAGGCTTTACTTAAATTAGAAGTGCCTGAATTAAAAGATGAGCGTGTTCTTATTGAAGCCAGTGCAAGAATTCCAGGAAGTCGTGCCAAAATTGCATTGACTTCTATTGACTCTTCTATTGATGCCATTGGTTCTGTTGTTGGTGTTAAAGGGGTGAGAATTGCTGCTGTAAGCCGACAACTTCATGGGGAAAGTATTGACTGCGTTGAATACTCTTCTATTCCAGAAGTGTTTATTTCACGTGCGTTATCGCCTGCTATTATTAACAGTGTTGTGATTGAAAAAGCTAAAAAATACGATGAAAAAGACAAAGCCATCGTAACCATTTCAAGTGACCAAAAATCAAAAGCCATTGGAAAAGCAGGACTTAATATTCGATTGGCTTCAATGCTGACTAAATGTACCATTGAGTTAATAGAAATAGGTGGAACAACCACGCCAACGACCAATGAAACTTCTAATAACAATGAAGAGAAAGCAAACGATACCACATCATTAGAGGCACTATTTAAATAATGAAAACCGTCGTTTTTTATGATTCAGTCAAAAAAACCAAAGAGGAATTTGTTCCTTTAAATAACCATTGTGTCAAAATATATGTGTGTGGACCAACGGTGTATGACGACTCCCACTTAGGACATGCCCGAAGTGCCGTTGCGTTTGATGTGTTGCACCGCGTTTTAAAAGCCAATGGCTATAACGTGGTGATGACTAAAAATTTCACGGATATTGACGATAAAATCATCAATAAAATGGCACAAACGGGTCAATCTTTAGAAGAGCTTACCACATTTTATATTCAAGAATATAAAAAAGACATGGAACAACTCAATGTCTTGCCCAATACCTATGAACCCAAAGCCACTGAAAATTTAGACGCAATGAAAACAATGATTACAACACTTTTAGAAAACAATCATGCCTATATTCTTGACGATGGTGTCTACTTTGACACCGCTAAAGATAGCTTCTATGGCAATTTGAGTCACCGAAATGACGACGAACAAACCCAATCAAGAATAGAAGAAAACAGTTTAAAAAAACACTCCAAAGATTTTGCTCTTTGGAAAATCAAAAAAGATGAAGCTATCTCTTTTGAAGCTCCATTTGGAAATGGTCGTCCAGGGTGGCATATTGAATGCAGTGCTATGATTCACCACCATTTGGCTTCCAATGATGCGTCTGAGTATGAAATAGATATTCATGGAGGCGGTGCTGATTTACTTTTTCCTCACCATGAAAATGAAGCCGCACAAACCAGATGTGCTACGGGAAAAAACTTAGCCAAATATTGGATTCATAATGGTTTTGTCAATGTCAATGGGGAAAAAATGAGCAAATCTTTGGGGAACTCCTTTTTCTTAAAAGATATTTTAAAAGAGTATTGTGGGGAAGTGATTCGCTTTTATCTGCTCACGGCTCACTATCGCAATGATTTTAACTTCAATGAAGAAGATTTAATCGCTTCTAAAAAACGGCTCGATAAACTTTATAGAGTTAAAAAACGAGTCTATGGCATCGAAGCAAGTAGCGTCAATGTTGTGTTTAAAGAAAAAATCATGGAAGCACTCAATGACGATTTAAACAGTGCCAAAGCCATTTCTATTGTTGATGAGATGATCTCTTCTGGCAATGAAGTATTAGATAAAGAACCAAAAAATAAAAACATCAAACAAGAACTCATCGCCAACATTGAGTTTATTACCTCTGTTTTAGGGGTTGGTACACTCGATGCTTTTGAGTATTTTCAATTTGGCATGAGCAAAGAGAGCATTGAAAAAATTGAGCAATTAATTGCAGCTCGCAATGATGCCAAACAAAAAAAAGAGTTTCAAACTGCCGATGCTTTGAGAGACGAATTAAAGCAAATGGGAATCAGTTTGATGGACACACCCAACAAAACCGTTTGGGAAAAACTGTAATAAATTACGTTTTTAAGGAAACCTATTGAAAATTGTACACACCATTGAAGAGTTGCAAACAATCAGACAAACCGTGTCTTCTCGTGTTGGATTTGTGCCAACCATGGGAGCTTTGCACAATGGACATATTTCGCTTATTAAACGAGCAAAAGCTGAAAATGACGTGGTTATTGTCTCTGTTTTTGTCAATCCTACTCAATTTTTAAAAGGGGAAGATTTAGACAAATACCCTAAAAAAATTGAATCCGATTCCAAAATTTGTGAATTGTGCAAAGTGGACTATCTGTTTATGCCGCAAATATCTTCGATGTATTCAAGCGATGAAGTGCTGGTTAAAGCACCTTTGCTAAAAAGTTATACCCTAGAAGGTGAGCGACGTCCTGGTCATTTTGATGGTGTATTGCAAGTGGTTTTAAAACTTTTTGCCTTAACCCAACCAACCAACGCCTATTTTGGGAAAAAAGATGCTCAACAATTAGCGCTGATACAGCAAATGGTGAAAAACTTTTTTCTGCCCATTAATATTGTGGCGTGTGATATTGTGCGAGAAAGCGATGGATTGGCACTCAGCAGTCGAAATGTTTATTTGGATTCAACACAAAGACAAAACGCTTTAGCCATTTCAAAATCGCTTAAAATTGCCGCAAAACTCATAGGCTCAGGCACACTAGATTGTGCTTTTTTAAAAGAGCAGATGCAAAACAGCATGCAAAACATAGAGATTGAATACATTGCCTTTGTCAATCGTGATTTCCAAGAAATCAACACGATTATTTTAGGCAACAGCATTATTTTAGTCGCCGTTAAAATTGGCACTACTCGATTAATTGATAATATTTGGATATAACAGATGAAATTTACAACAAAAAACCCACAAAAAACCCTGCATTTGGTCTCCTTAGGCTGTACAAAGAATCTGGTGGATTCCGAAGTCATGTTGGGGAAACTCAATGAATATACACTAACCAATGAGCCACAAGATGCCGATGTAATTATTGTCAACACCTGTGGTTTTATTGACAGTGCCAAACAAGAGAGTATCAACACCGTTTTGGATTTACACAGTGCAAGAAAAGAGAATTCTGTTTTGGTAATGGCGGGATGTTTAAGTGAACGTTACAAAGAGGAGTTACAAAAAGAGTTAGTTGAAGTAGATATTTTTACAGGTGTTGGTGATTATGACAAAATTGATGTGTTAGTCAATGAAAAACGAAGTCGCTTTACCCAAGAAGTCTTTTTGCAAACAGAAATCAATGAACGCGTTATTACGGGTTCAAACTATCATGCTTATATTAAACTCAGTGAAGGGTGTAATCAAACCTGTTCTTTTTGTGCCATTCCTTCGTTTAAAGGAAAACTCTTTTCACGAACACTTGAATCACTCGTTAAAGAGGTCAAAGCCTTAGTTGCCAAAGGGTATTTTGATTTCTCTTTTGTATCGCAAGACTCCTCTTCGTATTTAAAAGACCACAATATCGACAACGGACTTGAACAGCTAATTCAAGCCATTGAAAATATTGAAGGGGTAAAAAGTGCGAGAATTTTGTATTTATACCCTTCTACAACCAGTCTCAGCCTCATTGATACTATGGCAGCTTCAAAAGTATTTCACAACTATTTTGATATGCCCTTACAACATATTTCCTCTTCGATGCTTAAAACCATGAAACGTGGTAAAGGGGTGGAAAAACTCAAAGAGCTGATGGCACACATGAAACAAACACCCAATGCTTTTGTCCGAACAACTTTTATTGTAGGACACCCAGGTGAAACCCAAGAGGATTTTGATGCGTTATGTGCCTATGTAAAAGAGTATGGGTTTGACAGAGCCAATGTCTTTGCTTATTCCGATGAAGAAGGGACAAGTGCCTATTTAAGCGAAGATAAGATTCCTCAAAAAATCATTAACAAACGGGCCAATACTTTGGGAAAAATTATTGAAAAAGTAACCCAAAAATCCCTTAAAAATGAGCTGGGGAAAATTATCGATGTGGTCGTTGACGCACAAAGTGATGAACACGAATATTTGCTCAGTGCCAGAAATCTAATGTGGGCACCCGATATTGATGGGGAAATTTACATCAATGACAATGAACTTGAAACACCGGTTAAATTTGGTCTGATTTACAAAGCCAAAATTACGGAACTTGCAGGCGATAAGCTTTTAGCTACTATTTTAAAATAGATGTTAAGTGTAGAAGTTACAACCCGTAAAAACCTGTTAGCCTTTTCAGGAGGCGTAGATTCTACGGCGTTGTTTTTTCTTTTACTGCAAAATAATATCCCTTTTGATATTGCCATTGTCAATTACAATACCAGAGAACAATCCAAACAAGAAGTGGTTTATGCCTTAAGTTTAGCACTGGAATATAAAAAACAGTGTTTTATCCACAGTGTTCATTTGGAAGCTTCCAACTTTGAACACACGGCAAGACAAACTCGTTATGAATTTTTTGAAGAACTTATTGTTGAATATGGGTATGAAACCCTTTTAACAGCACACCAACTCAACGACAAATTGGAGTGGTTTTTAATGCAATTAAGCCGTGGAGCAGGTTTAAGTGAACTCATTGGTTTACATGAAACTCTTTATAAAACAAACTACACGATTCTTCGCCCTCTTTTAAACTGCTCTAAAAAGAGTTTGGAAGCCTATTTACAAGCCAATCAATTCAAATATTTCCACGATGAAAGCAACAACGATACCATCTACACACGAAATTATTTCCGACAAAAATTTGCCAATGCGTTTATGGATGAGTTTGAAAATGGGGTTAAAAAATCGTTTGAATATTTACACAAAGATTTACTCTCTTTAAATATCCCTATTCATCCCATTTATCAAAACAATGAACTTGTAGTTTTTAAAAATAGTCTTGATGATAATCTCAATATTCGTATTATTGATATGGCATTAAAACAGCGGGGATATATCTTAAGTCAGGCACAAAGAGAAGAGATTATCAAACAAAAAGAGTGTGTGATTGATGCCTTTACCATTGCAATAACGCCCACTTTCATTTACCTTTGCCCGTATATCAAACTTACCATGGATAAACCCTTTAAAGAGCTGTGTCGTGTCCATAAAATCCCTAAAAAAATCCGGGCGTATCTTTGTGAAAACAGTGTTGACATTAAAACGATGAAAGAAGAGTTAATGTTAAATTTTGAGTCTGCTTTGTTGTCCAAATCTTTTTAACT
>JBAYZM010000177.1:0-5272 GCA_041672515.1 Arcobacteraceae bacterium | reverse complement strand
TTAATTGTACGATCGCTGATTGTTTTAACCGAAGGTTCAAAAGGAATTTCCAAATTTCCTTCCTATTGTACGGTCTGGATAACCAAAGATATTGAAGACGATGAGTTACTGACTAAAATCATTTTTGATGAAGAAGAAAAAAGATTTTTATTTGTGCAAAAACATAAAAAATTTATCCAAACATATAAAGTCAAATATGAGAAGTTCCAATATTTCCAAACTTTAGAGACCATTTTAGAAAAATCACGAAGTCACCCTAAATATCCTTTGGATTTGAACTTTTTTAAATCCAAACAAATGAGTATTTATTTTGATATTTTTAGCAAATTGTACATTGGATATATTTTAGAAGATGAGTTTGTGAAGCTTGTGCCTTCGTATAATTTAAAAGCACGAGAGAGTAAAATCGTTGTAACCATTGAAAAAATCAATACCAAACTCTATGATTTTGTCTATTATGTCAAAGAAAAAACGGGTAAATTAAAACGCTTGTATGTGGCAAAAGAGGAAGTCAAACTCAAAGACAAAGAACTCGATGGTTTTACCAATGCTGAAATTCGTTTTGTCTTTAATATTTTAAAAGAAAACTATGTTTTTAGTTGTGATGATTTATTGCAAATCAAAAAAATCGGATTTGATTTTAAATACTAATCTTGCTCTTTCGTGCGAAGAACTCGGTTTTTTGCACACTCAAGTTGATACGTAACCATGCTATTAAAAGGGGTTAAAAATGCTTCGATGGCATTTTGTTTGATGTTTTCAAGACCTTGTTGATTTAAAAGTTCCAATACACACAATGTTGATTCAATAGTCGATAAACACTGCTCATGAGGTTGGGTTTTAATATGAAATTGCGAACGCAAATTGTGTTGAAAGCTGATTTTTTTCATGGACTTAAAAAAGGTGTTTTCTCTTAAAATCTTTCGTGAACAAGCCCAGGTGGAATCAATAATAAAAATAACAATATTTCTTTTGCTTTGAAGTTTTTCATGGTTGAGTTTTATGGCATCGTTGCTTGGATAGAGTAAAAAACATTCGTTGGTTTCATTGTGAAGTATCTCTTGAATGGCACGGTGTTTTAGAAAATTAATGCCTATAAACAAGTGCGAATTTTCTAAAGATTGATGCGTTAAATGCCCTGTGGTATTTTTGGTTTTTCGATACTCTTTGGGATGCATTAAAATAATAAATTGCGTGTTGGTTTGGATTGGGTTTATATGTTCACACACACAACTACTTTTGGGTCTATAACAGTGGTAACACACTTCTCTTGATATTTGCATAAATAAGGACTTCTTTTAAATATTTTGGTGATATTACCATTTTGTTACAAAATTTGTGTTAAAATAGGCGCTTTAAATAAAGAGGAATAATGATTAAAAGAATAAATAAATACCCCTATTGGTTGATACTAACCTTTCTCTTAAGTGCATCTTTTGTGATATATTCAAATAATTTCACGGTGATGAATATTACAATGATTTTTTTGCTGACCTTGGCTTTTTTAACACTTGTCCATCTTTTATTGGATGTTATTTTTAAATTCCGAGCCCCTGCGTATTTTGAATATCATGAAGATATTTTTTACGACATCCAATGGAATTGGGATTGGAATTTAAAAAAAGAGATTTTACATTTAAAACCAACATGTCCCACGTGCAAAAGTGAGGTCTATTATAATTTTGATACATTGCTTTATAAAACAGAGTTTGTGTGTGAAAAATGCAATAAACAACTTGCCAATATTAACAGTTCCAACAGAAATTTTGTGGTTGAATCGGTTAAAAAATCTATTATTAGAAAACTGACCAAAGAAGATGCCTCCTTTTAGAGATTTTTGTTTAAATAAAATAGATATTTACTCAAATTTATGCTATAATTTGCGCTTAAAAATTTAAAAAGGATTAATTCAATGAATTCAGACGACTCCTATTATAGGTGTACCTTCTCTTTTACTTTCTTGGGGTGTAAAAAATGACCCTTCTTCTAACATATCTTTCTATCGCATTACTGGTCTCTTTTATCTGTTCTGTTTTGGAAGCGGTTTTGCTTTCAAGTACAACTTCGTACATCGAAACATTATCTAAAAATGGCGATTCTAAAACGGTTAAATTAATAAAAGATTTAAAATCAAATATTGATAAACCCATCTCTTCGATTTTAATTTTAAATACATTTGCGCATACCATGGGTGCTGCAGGTGTTGGAGCACAAGCACAACTTTTATTTGGTGATGAATGGCAAACGGCTATTGCTTTTATTTTAACGTTACTCATTCTTTATGTTTCTGAAATTATTCCTAAAACCATTGGAGCAATTTATTGGAAAAGTTTATTAATTCCTGCGGCTTATTTAATCTCATTTATGATTAAAGTGACCTATCCATTGGTGTGGTTTTCAGGGTTTATTACCAACTATATCTCTCAAGGTAAAAAAGATGAAATTAACTTTTCCAGGGAAGAGATTATGGCGGTCGTTACTATGGGAGAAAAAGAGGGTTCAATTCATTCTAAAGAGAGTGTTTTAATTGAAAATCTTTTTAAGTTAAAAAATATCAAAATCAAAGAAATCATGACACCAAGAAGTGTTGTATTTGCTTTAAATGCGGATATACAAGTAAAAGATGCCATTGAAGATGATAAAATGTATATTCACTCACGAATTCCAATTTACAATGAATCCATTGATGATATTATTGGAATGGTATTTAACCAAACTATTTTAGAAGAGAGTGTTGAAGAACGTGATGATACGTTATTAAAAGACATTACCGTTCCTGTTCATAAAATTTCTGAAAATGTACCGGTTTCTTTACTCATTGACCTATTTGTAAAACGAAAAACACATCTTTTTATTGTGCATGATAATTATGGACAAACAACCGGAGTAGTTACTTTAGAAGATGCAATCGAAACACTTTTAGGCGTTGAGATTGTTGATGAAATGGATGAATGCGAAGACATGCAAGCATTTGCCAAAGATAAAAGTAAACAGTTTCAAGATAAGTTACTTGTCGAACGAAAAAGAATTGAAAAAAATAATCTTAAGTAAAACGTCTCTTTTACAATAAACTACTCAAGAGTTAAGAGCCAATCTCTTAACTCTACTCTTAACCTTTCATAACATAAGTCACAATTAATTAATTTCTTTATATAAATCTTAAGAGTTGTGGAGTTATAATCATAGCAGATATGTAAACTCATTAAAAGGAGGTTGTTATGGAAGTTGGAAACATCCCGGTATTTGAACTGTACAATACCGCAATTTCTAAAAAAATTGATGTGATTCAAAAAGTTCAAGAAGTAAGTTTGTTGAATGAAGAAGTTGAAAATAGAAATATTGATCATCCTGAGTTAGTCAAAGAGTTGATGGCAACGAGAAAAGCGCAACTCAAAGAGAAACCAAAAGCACAGCCGGTTGAATTTGTCATTTCCAATGTCAATTTTGGATACAATCCTGAAAGTAAAGATTTTTATGTTAAAGTCAATCGAAGTGATTATATGTCGCAGTATCCCACCGATGAAATGATGAAACTCAAAGCATATTTAATGCACTTAGGCGAAGACAATATCGCATAATCAAAGCATAGATATTGCCGTTTGCTTTATTTCTAAGGCTAACTCTTTGGTAATAATCGTTTTCCACCGTATTAGAGTATTGTCATACTCCTCTTCAAATATTTTCCGCATTTTTTCATCAAAAAATTGATCAGAGTTAATCGCTTCAACGGTTTGTTCTAAAAATATTTCAGGATGAATGAGTTGGGTGTCTTTTTTAATATAATCTTCCAACGCATTGATATAAGCGTGTTTTTCCAACTCTTTTTTAAACTTTTCTTTAAAATGTGAGAATTCATTTTCCGTCCGCAGAAGTGCTAAAACCGTATAAAAAACATTTTCTGGATCAATTTCAAGCTGCATTTCATGCAGTTTTTTATAGGCTGATTCTTGATCAAACTCGGTTTTTTGAACGAGAAATTCTAAAGCAATTTGATAGCTAAGTTCATAGCGTGTTAAATTTGCAATAATGTTTTCTTGCTCAAATTGTTTCTCTATCTCTTTTTCAGCTTTCGTCATACTTTGTTACCTTTGAATGTTGAAATGGCTATACCACTTAATAGGGTAATTGTAGCGAGGATTAGTTGAAAACTTAATTGTTCTTGCAAAAAAATTACACCACCTATGGCAGATAAAACAGGAACAAGCAGTTGGATAATACTTGCTGTGCTGGTTTCAATTTTGCGTACAACACTATACCAAAGCACATATCCTAAACCTGAAGTTACTGCCCCACTTAAAAAAGCAAACCAAAAACCCGATGGATTAATATGGATTTCAAGTGGAATAAAAAAAGCAAAAACAGCGATAAATACAACAGAATAAAAGAAGTTAGACGCTGTTGTTTGCAGTGGATTTTGGATATTTTTTCCAACAATGGAGTAAATTCCCCATGCAATTCCTGCCATTGCCATTAATAAAAAACCTTCTACTGAAATAGGATTGTCATGCGATGGAACAGCTAAAATGGCTAATCCAATAAAGGCAATGAATGTGCCTATGAGTTTGAAAAGAGTAACGGTTTTTTTAACCAAAGCGTAGCTTATCATGGTTATTTGAACCATGCCAAATAAAATCAATGCGCCTACACCCGTATCGATTAAAACATACGAATAGGAGAAACATATAGCATAAATAAAGAGCATAAAACCTAAAAATAAAGAGCCTTGGGGCGCTGTTTTGGTTTGGTGTTGTAGTTTTATTAGGATAAACAAAACCAACGCACCACTCAAAAGACGAATGGCAGTAAAAGAAAATGCATCAATACCATTATTTACAAAAGCCAATTTGCAAAAAACCGAATTTGAGGCCAAAAAAAGCAGGGCAATTATGAGGTTTAATGCTAAAACGTTTTTCATCTTATGAACTCTTTTTTTACTAAGTATAGGGAAGTTTTAATTAAGTTTTACTATCATTTCATTTAAGTTTCATCTAAAAAAGAGCATGAATTTTAGTGATACAAGGAGTTTTTGTGGTTATTCCTCAATATATTATCGGCGATGTGCATGGCGAGTTTGATACACTTATGGCATTGATTGCAAAACTGCCCAAAGTGCATGAACTTATTTTTGTAGGAGATATTATTGATCGAGGACCTAAGTCCAAAGAGGTCATTGCGTACATTAGAAATAATGCTTTCCGATGTGTTTTAGGAAACCATGAAGAACTCATGATTGAGTATTCCGATGTGTGTATTAAAGCTTTTTTAAACCATG